>DSDZ01000187.1 GCA_011048475.1 Bacteroides sp.
AAATGGTGGTTCCTGATCGGTTTTGCTGTGATCCCGCTTTTTGCGCACGGACAGTCTGTGGGGCTTGTGCTGAGCGGGGGAGGGGCAAAGGGAATTGCCCATATCGGTGTCATCAGGGCGCTTGAGGAAAACAGGATACCCATCGATTACGTGGGTGGAACCTCCATGGGAGCGATCGTGGGGGGGCTGTATGCCATCGGGATGAGCACGGATGAGATGATCCGCATCTTTAAATCCGATCAGTTCCAGAGCTGGTTGAGCGGCAGGATAGATCCCCGGTACAGATATTATTTCAAAGAAGAATACCCGGGTCCTGACATTCTCAGCATCGGGCTCAATTTAAAGGATTCAGTCACCAGGACGCAGCTTCCCATGAGCCTGGTACCCAATCACCTGATGGATTTTGCTTTTATGGAGATCTTTTCCCGGGCGAGTGCCGCTGCAAACTATAATTTTGACAGTCTGTTCGTCCCTTTTCTCTGCATCAGTGCTGATATCAGCAACAACAGGGAGGTCGTACACAGAAGGGGAAGCCTGACCCAGGCCATCCGTGCATCGATGACCATCCCCCTCTACTTCAGGCCGATTCTCATCGATGGGAACATCATGTATGACGGCGGGATTTATGATAATTTTCCGTTGGAGCAGGTGGAAAACCAGTTCAGGCCCGATGTGATCATCGGTAGCAAGACTGCCGAGAGAAATGAGCCACCGGACGAGTTTGACATCATGGGACAGATCGAGAACATCGTCATGAAACCTGCAGAGTATCACATTGAAAAAGGGAAAGGCATTCTGCTTGACATGAAGTTCAAAAACGCTTCTCTGCTGGACTTCGGAAGGATTGACGAGTATGTGGAGCTTGGGTACAGGACCGCCATGGAGAAGATGGACAGCATACGGCAGCTTGTGGGTGAGCAGGCGGACGACTCGGTGACCCTTGCCGAGAAAAGAAGAAGCTTCAGGGAAAGATGGCCGGAACTGAGGTTCCGGGATGTAGAGGTGAGCGGACTGACCGAGGCACAGCAATCCTATGTGGAGAACAGCATCAGGAAGCACGATTCGGTCATTACCCTGGACCAGCTGAGGAGGGAATACCTGAAACTGGCTCACGACCAAAGCCTGGTCTATCTGTATCCCCTGGCCGTGTATCAGCAGGAGGACAATCTTTTCAGGCTCGGACTGAGGGTTATTCCCAGGGCTCCCCTTGAAGCAAAATTCGGACTTTTCTTCTCCACGACGGGATTGTCACAGACTTACCTGGGTTTCAGTTACCGGCAGATCTCGGAAGTGAGCACCCACCTGAAAGGCAGCATACAGTTCGGTCGGCTGTATGACGGGGTGAATGTGGGGATCCGGTTTGATTATCCCTGGAAGGTCCCGATCTACTTCGATGGAAGTTTTAATTATAACAGGTTCAATTACAATACATCCAGCCCCCACCTGTTCTTTGAGGACCTGAAACCCTCCTATATCATCGAAAATGAATTCAATTTCCGGTTCGATGTGGGCATACCCAGGGAAGTGAACGGGGTATTTAAAGGAGGCCTCGGGATCGGGAACAACAGGGAAATCTACTACATGTCCAGGGATTTCACCACAGAGGATACATCGGATGTGTCAAATGTCAGCCTCATGTCCCTGTATGTGGCTTCAGAGACAAACACACTGAATAATAAACAATATGCCACAGAAGGGAAAAAAAGCAGTATATCCCTGCGTGCTGGTTACGGGATCGAGGCTTACAGCCCCGGATCGACCTCAGGCAGGATCACGGATGAGAGACTGAACTATTTCTGGTTTGCCGCCACAGTTGAGAAAACAGACCATCTGAAGATGAGCCGACGCTTCTCCCTGGGATATTATTATGCCATGCAGGCCACTTTTAAACCACTGCAGGTGAATTATCTGTCAAGCATCATCGAAGCCCCGGTATTCAGGCCCAATGTGATCACAAAAAGCATGTTCATGAAGGAATACCGTGCCCACCAGTTCATCGCTGCCGGGATCATGCCGCTGTACAACATCAGCCAGCAGATCCACGCGAAGGCGGAAGCATATGCTTTTTTTCCCTTACAGGAGATACTGTCCGATGAAAATAACAATGCGTATCTTGGAAGCTATTTCAACCGGATGAAAACAATTTTTAATGCCTCGCTGAACATTGTCTCACCCGCCGGGCCCCTTGGTTTTCATATCGGATACATTACAGAAGAGGAAAAACCCTGGGTGTTTCAGCTAAGTTTCGGGTATCTCCTGTTCAACAAAAGATCCACCGAAGAATGAAAATAGCCCTTGCAGGATACAACGGATTTCTCGGAAAAAGGCTCACGGTTGATCTGCCCGGGCATGATTACATCTTGTTGAACAGGGAACTGCTGTACGGAATGCCGGTAATACTGGGACGCGCCATTGAAGGGGCGCACATCGTCATCAATATGAGCGGATCACCGATCAATCAGAGGTGGACTGCCGCAAACCGGAAGAAGATATTTAAAAGCCGACACGGGGTGAATACAAATCTGGTGAAAGCCATCAACGGGCTGGAACAGAAGCCCGAATGCTTCATCACCGTCTCGGCCATCGGAATATACGAAAGCGGGGGAATACACGATGAATACAGCAGCAGCCAGGGTGAAGGTTTTATGAGTTCGGTGGTGCAGAAGTGGGAGGAACCGTTGGGATTATTGGACGACAGGGTGAAGCATGTCATTCTAAGGATTGGAATGGTACTGGGAAGAGACGGGGGTGTCATGAACCCTTTCCGGAAAGTCATGCGCCTTGGAATCGCTCCCGTGATGGGATCGGGAAAACAGATGGTTTCATTCATTCACATAAGGGATCTGACCGCCTCCATCAGGTTTATCATAGAAAACAGACTGGAAGGGGTGTTTAACCTCACCAGCCCGCAACCGGTGGAACACCGAAGTTTTATGAATGCCCTGGCGCGTGAGACAGGAGCATGGCTGAAAATCCGGATCCCCGCATGGATGCTGAAGCTTGTCATGGGGGAGATGCACATACTCCTTACTGAAGGACAGCACGTGATCCCGTCCCGTCTGACCGAGGAAGGATTCAGATTCATGTATCCCGGTATAGACCAGGCCATTAAAAACCTCGTTCAGGAAATTTGAAAAATCCGATCAAACAATTATTCGGTCAGACAGCGGTATACGGGCTGGGAATCGTTATGCCCCGCGTACTGAACTACCTCCTGCTGACCCCATTCTATACGAGGATTTTCGAGAGATCCGAATACGGGGTGATCACGGAGCTATATGCATATGTGGTCTTCCTGCTGGTAATCCTGACCTATGGAATGGAGACGGGCTACTTCCGTTATGCCAGCGACTCCCACAAGAAAGAAAATATATATACAAATGTCCTGTTTTCACTCTTTGTGACTTCGGCCGTTTTCATTGGCGCTGTCGTGATCTGGTCCGGAAAGATCGGTGCGATGGCGGGATATGCCGGCCATCCGGAATATATCAGGTGGCTGGCAATGATCGTGGGAATAGATGCTTTCACATCCATCCCGTTCGCGAGGATCAGGCTGTATGACCGTGCCGTGAAATATGCCCTGATCCGGATCGCAGAAGTTTCGGTGAATATAATGCTCAACTTTTTCTTTCTGTACTATTGTCCACGACACCCTGAGAGTCAGATCGTGGCGATTGTCTACAGGGAAGAAATCGGGGTGGGATATGTACTGATTTCAAATCTGGCCGCATCAATTTTCAAGTTATCCCTGCTGACAGGAGAAATTTTCAGGGCATTCAGGAACCGGATCGAGCCGGCGATCCTAGGGAGATTGCTGAAATATTCCTATCCGCTGCTCATTGCCGGCATGGCAGGGACAATCAATGAAGCCCTGGACAGGGTGCTTTTGAAACACCTGATTCCTCCCGATCAGGCACCCATGGAACAGCTGGGGATTTACGGGGCGAATTACAAAATGGCCGTGCTGATGACCCTCTTCGTCCAGATGTTCAAATATGCAGCAGAACCATTTTTCTTTTCACGCGCATCCGATAAGAATGCCAGGAGACTGTACGCCGATGTAATGACTTTTTTCGTGGTGGCGGGATTGTTCATCTTCCTGCTGGTGAACCTCTACCTGGATTATTTCATTTTGTTCATCGGGGAGAATTTCAGGGAAGGAGCGCATATTGTTCCGGTGGTGCTGATGGCCAACCTGGTCATGGGGATCTTCTTCAGCCTGTCCATCTGGTACAAGCTCACCAACAAGACGCTCTACGGAGCGGTTCTGGTCACTGCCGGGGCGCTGGTGACCGTGATTGTCAACGTTATGTTCATTCCGAGATACGGCTATACCGCTTCGGCCTGGGGACACCTGATCAGTTACAGCCTGATGGTGGTTCTCTCTTACCTGTGGTCAAAAAAACATTACCCGGTCCCTTACAGGATCGCCAGAATAATCACCTACATCTTGCTGACATTGATGATATTTTACTTCAATCAACTATTTTTGCAGGATGATTTCAGGTGGAGGGAAGTGGTCAGGATGGCACTGATGATCATGTTTGGCACGTTTGTTTATTTGCGGGAGAAGGGTACCTTAAACAGCTATAAATACGGAGGATGATCCATGGAGGTAAAAATTGTGAACAGGTCCGGAAATCCATTGCCCGCATACAGTACGGCACATTCCGCAGGAATGGATCTCAGGGCGCACCTCGCCTCACCGGTCAGCCTGAAGCCCCTGGAGAGAAAACTAATTCCCACTGGGTTGTTCATTGAACTACCGGAAGGATACGAGGCGCAAATCAGGCCGAGAAGCGGTCTGGCTCTGAAACACGGAATCACGGTACTGAATACCCCGGGCACGATCGATGCGGATTACCGGGGCGAGATCAAAATCATCCTGGTCAATATTTCCGATCGGGAGTTCCTGATCGACAACGGGGAGCGAATCTGCCAGATGGTGATCAACAAAGTGGCAAAGGTTGGCTGGAAAAGCGTGGAATCTCTGGAGGATACTGAAAGGGGAGGAGGAGGATTCGGACATACGGGGAAAGGGTAAGATGCGTTAATATAGAGAAAGGATTGAAAATACATGGATATCGCAGGAAAAACCATCATACTGATTTGGCTGTTTTCTGTTTTGGGTCTTCAGGGGCACGGACAGGAGTCGCCGGAGAGCAATGACTATCAGTATGCTCTCATTGAAGCGGTCAAGCAGAAGAACCTGGGAAACATACAGGAAGCGGTCAAGCTCTACAGGCTGGTGGTGCAGGCGAAACCCGATTGTGATGTGGCATATTATGAACTGGGCACCATTTATCTGGTCACGGGTCAGCTGGATCTTGCCGAAGAATTCATGGGAAAGGCGTATTCACTGGATCCGGGGAATAAATGGTATACACTGGGATATCTCAATGCACTGGGGGCCGGGGAGGATTACGCGGATGCAGCTAAACTATTGAAGGAAAAGATCAGGGCAGTCCCTGACGAGGTGGAGTGGGAATACCAGCTGGCCAATGTACGTTTCAGTCAGGGAAAAGCAAAAAGGGCGATCAAATTGCTGGAGAAAATAGAAAAGGAAAGGGGTTTCAGCGAGAAGATCACCCTGCTGAAAGCCTCCATCTACGAAAGCCAGGATAAATACGAACTGGCGAGGGAGGAGATCGAAAAGGTGATGAATCTGTTCCCGGAGGCAGTTCAGTTCCGCATCGCAGCAGCCGAATTATCCATGAAAGAAGGCGATGAGGACCGGGCTGCGGAATATTATCATGATATCCTCGAGATTGACAGCACCAATATTTTTGCCCTGACGAATCTGACGGACTATTACAGGAAACAGGAGAATTATCAGAAGAGCTTTCAATACCTGACAAGCTCTTTCCGGAATGAGCTGATAGATGTGAAGCGGAAGATGGCCATCCTGTCGTATTACCTGTCTGAAGAACGATTCATCAATGAATACCCGGAGGAGTTAGAAACCTTGTTTAATGTGCTCCTTGAGATGCATCCGGAAGTTTCAGAAATAAAGCTGATGGCCGCGGACTTTCATCTGGAGCGAAGGGACTATGAAGCAGCGTTTTACCAGTTACAGGATTTCCTGGATACAGGCGAGGGCAGTTATCCTGTTTACATGCAGGCAATTTTCCTTGCCAATGCGGCCGGATTGAATGATGATCTCATCCGTATGACGGATAAGGCGATGGCACAGTATCCGGATAGTGCGGACATCCGTTTTTTCAGGGGCATCGGCATGTACGAGGAGCAGCGATATGAGGAGGTGGTCACGAACTTCGAGCAATTTTCCTTTCAGGAGCTCAGCAGGAAGGAATACATGATGCAATCGAAAATGCTTTATGCAGAAGCGCTGTACCGAACCGGGGACTATCAGCGATCGGACGCTGTGTTCGAAGCGCTGATCGAAGAGGATCCCGAGAATTTTATGGTGCTGAACAATTTCAGTTACTATCTTGCCGAAAGGGGAGAAATGCTGGAAAAGGCTGAAAAGTGGAGCAGGAGGGTCATTACGAACCAGCCGGACAATTTCACATACCTGGACACCTATGCCTGGGTGTTGTTCAAGATGGAGGAGTATGAAAATGCCGAAAAATATATCCTGGAGGCACTGAGAAAGGGAGGAGAAAATGATCCGGAGGTGAACGAACATGCCGGAGATATCATGAAAGCACTGAAGAGTTACGAGATGGCAGAATCATATTACGACAAAGCAATCATCCTGGGCGGGCAAAGGACCGTACTGGAAGAGAAAATTGAAGGGCTTAAAAATGCCGGCGATAAATAAGTATCTGACCATATTACTTATGGTGGCGTTCCTGGGCATGATGCAATGTGCGGCGCTGAGGAAAACCGGAAAGGAGGCGGAACAGGGAAAAGAGACAACAACCGGACGGCCCGAACCGGGAACACAGAGGGAGGAAGCTGAAATAGCCGGGGATCGGATGGCCGTCTGGGATCAGGTGTGTGCGGCACAGGATACCATCAGGAACATCATGATCCATAAAGCCGATGCGACCATCTCTTACCAGGGCGACAATTATGAAGTAACCCTGACACTATTTGCTGTAAAAGACTCAATTATATAC
>DSDZ01000186.1 GCA_011048475.1 Bacteroides sp.
GTTGAAATTGAAGTCCTGCTGTCCCGTGGAATCATAATAACTCCGGTTGCCGATCTTGTCGCTCATCCCGAAATAAGAGATCATGGCGTAGGCCTGCTTGGTGATCTTTTCCAGGTCATTGAGCGCTCCCGTGGAAATTTTCCCGAAGGTGATCTCCTCGGCGGCACGGCCACCCAGTGTGGCGCACATTTCATCCAGCATCTGCTCCGTGGTGGTGATCTGCCGTTCCTCGGGCAGGTACCATGCTGCGCCAAGGGCCCGTCCGCGCGGAATGATGGTTACCTTCACAAGGGGGTTGGCATGCTCCAGCAGCCAGCTTACCGTGGCATGTCCCGCTTCATGAAAGGCGATGGTCCGTTTCTCCTCATCCTTGATGATCTTGTTCTTCTTCTCAAGTCCCCCGATAATCCGGTCAATGGCATCCAGGAAATCCTGCCGTTCCACAACCTTTTTGTCTTTCCTGGCGGCGATCAGCGCCGATTCATTGCACACATTGGCAATATCGGCTCCTGAAAATCCCGGGGTTTGCCTGGCCAGGAACTCCACATCCACCGAAGTGTCGATCTTGATCGGTTTCATGTGTACCTGGAAGATCGCTTTGCGCTCATTCAAATCCGGAAGCTCCACATGGATCTGCCGGTCGAACCTTCCTGCACGGAGGAGCGCCTTATCCAGGACATCCGCCCTGTTGGTCGCAGCCAGGATGATCACACCGCTGTTACTGCTGAAGCCATCCATCTCAGTGAGCAGCTGGTTCAGGGTGTTCTCCCGTTCATCATTGGACCCGAAATTGGGATTTCTTCCCCTGGCGCGGCCCACGGCATCAATCTCATCAATGAAGACGATGCAGGGGGCCTTTTCCTTCGCCTGCTTGAAAAGGTCACGCACCCTGGAGGCACCCACCCCCACGAACATTTCCACAAAATCTGAACCTGACATAGAGAAGAACGGTACGTGTGCTTCTCCGGCCACCGCCTTGGCCAGCAGTGTCTTACCCGTTCCGGGAGGCCCCACAAGCAGGGCCCCTTTGGGGATCTTCCCGCCCAGATCGGTGTACTTCTGGGGATTCTTCAGAAATTCCACGATTTCCCGGATCTCCATCTTTGCCTCTTCAAGTCCGGCCACATCGCTGAAATCAACTTTTACATTGGTGTCCCTGTCGAAGATCTGGGCCTTTGATTTCCCCACGCTGAAGATGTTGCTCGCGCCTCCCCCTCCGGCGCCTCCTCCCATCCGCCGAAGCATATAGATCCAGATCCCCAGGATGATCAGGAAGGGAAGGACCCAGAGCAAGATCTCCCCGAAGTAATTTTTCCGGGTGACAGTGGTATAGGTGGGACGGCTCTCGGGGGGGAGTTCGTTCATGGCTTCGTTCAGGTCCTGAACGAACACATCCTGACTGATGATGGTGAAATAATACTGGGGGACCGACTGGCCAAGGACCGTATTCCTTTTCTGGGATTTTACATCATCAAAACGGGGTTCCGATAGCTTTTCCGGTTTGATATAGATCTCGACCTTTTCCTTGTTGACAATGACGATCTTTTCAATGTCCCCGTTGTTCAGCATCTGGAAGAACCTGTTGGAGTCGATCTCCTTGAGTCCCCCGGATGAACCCAGGAACTGGATCCCGATCATGACAAGCAAGATAATCCCGATGATCCAGTAGGAACTGAATTTTGGTTTGGGATTTCCTCCGGGCCTGTTTCCGGAACCCCCTCCGGGCCGGTTCCCCGTATTCCCGCCGGGTGTGTTGGTTGTTTGGTTCTTTTTATCTGCCATCACTCTTTTTTTTCTATCTGTCATCCACCCTCACCATCTCTCCGTCTGCCCAAAGCTCCTCCAGGTTGTAGAATGTCCTGAAATCTTTCTGGAAAACATGAACCAGGATATCGAAGAAATCCATCAGCACCCACTGGCTGTTCTGCAGTCCTTCGATGTGATGGGCACGCAGTCCGGCGTCATCTTTCAGTTTCTTCTCGACCGATTCAGTAATGGCGTCTACCTGTGTGTATGAATCACCGTGACAGATAATGAAACAGTCGCATATTGAATTTTCAATCTTCGAAAGATTGATGGTTACTATCTCTTTGCCTTTTTTCTCCCGGATCGCTTCGATAATCAATTGCCTCTTCTCCTCAATACCTGCTGGTTCGCTTTCCTGCATCCTCCTTTTTTTATGACAAAGGTAATGAATTAATACATCTGATTGGTTAACACCGGTACAATCCAAATGTTGTATCTTGGTGGTAAAATGGCAAAAACTGTACCATGGGGCTTCGCTGGATCCGGCTTGAACGGGTTGGTTCGACAAATGCCTACCTCTCCGATCTCCTCAGGCATGAAAATCTGGAGCAGGAGGTTGTAGTAACTGCTGATTATCAAGATGCTGGCAGGGGTCAGGGAAACAACAGCTGGCACAGCAACAGCGGAGAGAATCTGCTGATGAGCGTGCTCCTGTTCCCTGTATTTTTGTCAGCCTCCCACCAGTTCGCCCTGTCCAGGGCGGTCTCCCTCGCTTTGTGCGATGTGCTTCAGTCGTTTCGCATAGACACCCGGGTCAAATGGCCCAATGATATCCTGGCCGGGGGTGGGAAGATCGCGGGGATCCTGATCGAGCACGCGGTTTCGGGCCGGTCGCTGGTCCGTTCCATCGCGGGAATCGGGCTGAACCTTAACCAGGCCGTCTTCCCTGAGTTTGAGCTGCCCGCCACCTCTGTCCTCCTGGAGACCGGGAAAACCGCAGCGCCTCAACAGGTGGCATGGGAAATCTATGAAGCATTGCAGCAAAGATTGGCACAGCTGAAGGCTGGTACCTTCGACGCACTTGACGGAGCCTACCACGACCGTCTGCACAGGATCCGCAAGGAGACCGAATTTGTTTCGGAAAACAGGACCTTTCGGGGAATCATCACGGGGGTAAATGAATACGGCGAATTGCTGGTTGAGGAGCGGGGGGTGCTCCGCGCTTACGGATTTCACCAGATCAGGTACGCCCGCTACTGACTGAAATCGAACTTCTCGATTTGATCAACGATCCCGTCCACCAGCTGTTTCAGGGGTGATTTGATCATGGAAAGGAGGAACCGGTTCACATGGGGTTCAATGGTGACCCGTACCCTGGTGTCCTGCTCGTTCATCCGTTTCAGCTGGATCCAGATGATAAAGCTGTAGGAGGAAAGCTCAGGGACAGAAGCGATCTTCACCAGGGAGCAGGGTTTTTTTTCCACAATCTCAAGGGTGGCTTTTCCCACCGGATCCACCCGGAAACTGCACCGGTCGGCCGACGATTCCCACTGGCTGACCCTGTCTGCCGGGATGATCCGTTCGAAGTTATTGAAATCGGTTAGAAATCCGTATATCTGACGGTCACTGCTGGTTGATTTCCCTATGCGGCTTTCGATCTTCATGATGCGGGACTATGCATGTTCTTCACCCCAGCCGGATGGATCCTCCCTCCACCGTTCGAGCAGTTCCATCTGGTCCTCACTGATATATCCCGATTCCAGGGCAAGGCCGATCAGGGCAGGGTAATCGCTCAGGGTGAAAAGCGATACGCCTGCCTTCCTGAAATTTTCTTCCGCAACCGGGAATCCGTAGGAAAAAACGGATACCATGCCCAGTACCTCCGCCCCTGTCTCCCTGAGAACTTCCACGGCGCTGAGGGAACTGCCTCCGGTGCTTACAAGGTCTTCCACCACCACCACCTTCTCATTCCCGGTCATGCGCCCTTCGATCCGGTTCTGTCTGCCGTGGGACTTCGGGGAGGACCGGACGTACACGAACGGCAGGTTCATCATGTCGGCCACCAGGGCACCCTGGGCGATGGCTCCCGTCGCCACCCCTGCAATCAGTCCGGCCTGCCCGAAATGAGCCCGGATCGTTTCCACAAATGCTTCTTTGATCCGGTCCCTGATCTCCGGGTAGGAAAGGGTGACCCTGTTATCGCAATAAATGGGTGAAAGCCAGCCAGAAGCCCATCTGAAGGGTTTTGCAGGTTCTAAGATTATTGCTTTACTTTGCAGCAGGAAGCCGGCAATCTGTTTCCTCACTTGCGTCATCTGACAAATGTATAAAGTTTTTTTCAAGGACAGAACAGTATATTTCGGGGACGATTTTTCGAGGGCCTTCGGAAGGAACAAAGGTCTGTTCTACAGGTACAACAACATCCAGGAGCTGAACGAGCTGGTGGATGTCTTCTTTGTCCTGAAGCAGATCAAGAACCTGTATATCTTTCACCACGACATGCTGGCGCTGAGTGAGGAGTTTAAATCCTGCTTTCATTTTGTGGAGGCGGGAGGGGGACTGGTCTTCAACGGCCGGGGAGAGTTCCTGGTGATCAAACGGGACGGCATCTGGGACCTGCCCAAGGGAAAACTGGAGCCTGGCGAGGATTTTGAAACAGCCGCACTCCGCGAGGTGAAGGAAGAGACGGGGCTCAGCAACCTGGAACTGGGTCAGCCCGTCATCTCCACCTACCACACCTATCAGCTTTCAGACGACAGGATCCTTAAAAAGACCAGGTGGTTTGAAATGTTCCACGGTGGCCGTGCCAGGCCCCGTCCCCGTTTGCAGGAAGGGATCACCGAAGCGGTGTGGGTGACTCCCGGGCAGACCGACTTCATCCGGAAGAACACCTACCCGAGTATACTTGATGTATTGTATTTCAAGCAAATCCTCTGATCACACTTCACCCCTGGACCGCATGATCCTGAACAGTTGCTGTTCGAATCCCTCCGATGGCAGCGGGGCCGGTGACAAAACCAGTCTGCCGTTTGGACCGATCAGGTAGGCTACCGGAAACGCCCTGATCTCATAATCCCTGAGGATCCCGGGCTGATCTTTATAATAGAGCGCTTTCCAGGTGTACCCGTTCCGATCCATGAACTGAGCCACCTCCTCCCGCTGTTCGGCTACCATTACGGAAACCACATCCAGGTAATCAGCATGCCTGGCAAGATAAGATTGCATGAAAGGGTATTCCATCATACAGCCGTAATGCTCGGGGGTGCAGAAAACAAGCAGGACATACCTACCTTCGGAATCGGCAAGGGAATAGGTTTTTCCACCTGTATCCGTCAGGGTGAAGGCCGGAGGTGCCGATCCGACCATCAGGCTGGAAAGTTTCTGCCGGATCTGTGCGGCGTAGGTGCCGTAACGGGGGATCACCGGATCACCGGCCATGGAATCGAGCAGGATCAGGATCGCTTCTTTGTGATAGGCTCCCTGGTGGAACGCCGTGTAAAGTTCCCTGAGCAGGACCAGGTCTGCCAGCGTGTCACTGGTCACGGAGGCATGCAGCCGGATCTTTCGGCGCAGGGTATCCAGCTGGTGGGTCCGGTTGATCACATCCCTGATCCCCGCTCCCTCTTCCGTTCGAGAGAAATAGAAAAGAAACTCCCTGTACATCAGGTTGAAAAGCTGCATGAACACCGGATGCTCATCCCTGATCTCCGGTCCCAGGTATTCCTTCCCGATCTCCTCCAGTCCGGATCGCCCTTCGTTCATCTTCAGGATCCCGTATTTGTATTTTCTGTAATCCCGGAAGGCCCGGGAGGTGTCTTCCGGGAAGGATGCTTCCATGGCCCGGATCACCGAATCCAGCCTGCTGTCCAGACCCAGGCGTCTCCGGGCGATCACCTCTTCATTTACCCTGGTAAACAGTGTGTCAAACCGGAACAGGCTGTGATTGATCTCCTCCGGTCCGCCGGCAGCCCCGGATCCATCCATGCCGGTTTTGGAGAGCACCTCAGGGTGGAAGCGGACCGGTGTAAAAAAAGGGGAGACCAGGTCTTCATAACGCTTCTCCCTGAAGGGGGGCAGCCCGATGTGGTAGCGAAAACCCGGCTCTGCGTACAGGGATCCTTCGTACACACCCGTTTCAAGGTATACGAAAGCTCCCCTTTCCAGCTGAACGGTAAATTGGAAACGCCCGTTCTCATCGCAGACGACCGTATCCGAATGGCGGGGAAGGGGGAGGAAAGGATTTCCGGGAATGAACAGATGGACCGTCTTTCCCCGGTACCCGGGATCCGATCCGAAAATGACAGCCACTCCGGCAGAAGCAGGGATGGCTGCCCGTAGCAGGAGCAGGAAAATAATGAACCGCAGGGAAGGCATCAGAGATACTTTTTGATGTCAATGCCCTCTGGAAGGAACTGGGTTGCGTCGCCCCCGTTGCGGATGATATCCCTGATGATGGTGGAGTTGATGGGCGTATGCTCGGGCGATGTGAGCAGGAAGATGGATTCCACCCCGGGAAGCATCCGCTTATTGATCTGTGCGATGGCCCTCTCATATTCAAAATCGGCTGCCGTACGGATTCCCCTGAGCATATGGGTGGCGTGCACCTTCCTGCAGAAATCCACCGTCAGCCCTTCAAAATATTCGGTACTGACCTTGTCGAATGACCTGAAGACCTCTCTGACCATTTCTACCCTGGATTCGATCTTCAGCAGGGGCTTCTTGCCCGAATGCACGCCGATGGCCACAATGATGTGATCAAAAAGGTCCAGCGAACGCAGGACGATCGATTCGTGTCCGAGGGTGAACGGATCGAATGAACCGGGAAAAACCGCAATCTTCCTCATCAGTTTTTTTGCAAAGGTAACGTTTTACTGAATTTCTTTCTTTTCATCATCATTGACAACCAGTTTTCGGAAGTGAAGATGAAAAAAAAATCCGACGGGCACCAAACGAAAATCCGGAATTTTATATCTTGGGCCCGTGGAATGTCCGTATGAAGGCCTTCCCGCGCAAGAAACAGCGCAATGGACCGACCGTTGAAAGTACTCGTGGTGGATGATGAACCCGAAGCCCGGCAGCTGCTGAAATACATGCTTCAGGATGAGAAAGAGCTGCAGCTGACCGGATTCGCAGGAAGCGTGGATGAAGCGGTCTTTTTCACAAAACGGGAGAATCCTGATCTGGTTATCCTGGACATCCAGATGCCGGGAAAGGATGGTTTCGCATTCATTGACCAGGTAGCCCTGGAAGGGTATCACCCCGGGATCATTTTTGTGACCGCTTATGAGAATTATGCCATCAGGGCCATCCGCACCGCAGCGTTCGACTATATCCTGA
>DSDZ01000106.1 GCA_011048475.1 Bacteroides sp.
GGATAGAGCGTTCGCTCCCGGGGGAGAAGCCTTCCGGCGCGCCGTCGATCAGTGGAGCCTGCTGAAGACCGACCCGGATGCTCTATTCGATCAGGAAATCCGTTTTGACGCCTCCGACATCGAACCCATGATCACATACGGGACCAATCCCGGAATGGGAGCGAAGATCGGAGATTCGATTCCGGCCCTTGAGGACATCGCCGAGGCGGAGCGGGCCTCTTTCTCCAGGTCGCTTTCCTACATGGGATTCGAACCGGGAACACCCATTGCGGGAAGGACCGTGGACCATGTGTTTGTGGGAAGCTGCACCAACGGGAGGATCGAGGACCTGAGGGCCGTGGCCGAATTTGTGAGGGGGCGCAGAAAAGCGGAGCATGTCACCGCCTGGATCGTTCCGGGATCCAGGCAGGTGGAAAAACAGGCCTATGAAGAGGGGATCACCGATGTGCTGCTGGCGGCGGGTTTCAGGCTGCGGCAACCTGGCTGCTCCGCATGCCTGGCCATGAACGATGACAAGATCCCGGAAGGAAAGCTGGCAGTATCCACCTCAAACAGAAACTTCGAAGGCCGCCAGGGCCCGGGCGCCAGGACCATGCTGGCCAGTCCCCTCACCGCCGCTGCTGCGGCAGTGGCGGGCAAAGTCGTGGATCCCCGCCGGTTGTAACAGTAACATATAAACAGTAGCGAATGTCAATTCAGAAATTCACCACCCTTACCTCAACGGCAGTTCCACTGCCCATTGAGAACATTGACACCGACCAGATCATTCCGGCCAGGTTCCTGAAAGCCACCACCCGGGAGGGCTTCGGAGAAAACCTTTTCAGGGACTGGAGGTTCGGTAAGAACGGAGAACCACGGATTGATTTTATCCTGAACGATCCGCTTTACAAAGGGTCCATCCTGGTGGCAGGCAGGAATTTCGGCAGCGGTTCAAGCAGGGAACATGCGGCATGGGCCCTGCTGGATTACGGATTCCGGGTGGTGGTATCCAGCTTCTTCGCCGATATCTTCAGGAACAATGCGCTGAATAACGGGTTGCTGCCCGTACAGGTGTCCGGCAGCTATCTTTCCCGGATCTTCAGGGCAATCGAAATGGATCCGGGTACACAGTTCAGGGTGGATCTGGAGAAACAGGAGATCAGCCTGCAGCCTGCCGGGGAGAAGGAGCAATTTGACATCGATCCATACAAGAAAGCGTGTCTTCTCAACGGGTATGATGATATTGACTACCTGCTGAGCATCAGGGACAAGATCGGGGAGTACGAAGCACAGAGGAACAAATAACGTCCGCTCATGAGAATCACCATCATGGATACCACACTACGGGACGGGGAGCAGACTTCCGGCGTATCCTTTACCGCATCGGAGAAGCTGAACATCGCCCGGCTTCTGCTGGATGACCTGAATGTGGACCGGATCGAGGTGGCATCGGCCAGGGTCTCCGAGGGAGAATTCCGGGGTGCAAAACTGATATTTGACTGGGCCAGGGAACACGGTCACCTGGACAGGGTGGAGGTGCTCGGATTCGTGGACGGGGACGTATCCCTGAAATGGATCGCGAATGCCGGGGGCAGGGTGATCAACCTGCTGATGAAAGGCTCCCTGAAACATTGCCGCAACCAGCTCCGGAAAACCCCCGAAGAACACATCTCGGATGCGCGCGATGTGATCCGGCATGCGGAGGAAATGGGGATCAGGGTTAATGTGTATTTCGAGGACTGGTCCAACGGGATGCGCAACTCACCGGACTATGTTTACCAGGTCCTGGATGCCCTGAAAGACGAAAAGGTGGATCACTTCATGCTGCCCGATACCCTGGGGATCCTGAATCACCGGGAAACCTTCGATTTCTGCACGGACATGCGAACGCGCTATCCGCAGCTCAATTTCGATTTTCATGCCCACAATGATTACGACCTGGCCACCGCTAACGTATTTGCCGCCATCCAGGCAGGGATCAGCTGTATCCACACCACGGTGAACGGACTAGGCGAACGGGCCGGAAATGTGCCCGTTTCAAGTGTGATCGGATTGGTGAGGGACCATTTCAGGTACGAAATGTCGGTCCGGGAGGACAGGCTTTATAAAGTGAGCAAGCTTATTGAATCATTCTCGGGTGTGAGGATCCCACACAACAAACCGTTGATCGGGGAAAATGTATTTACCCAGACAAGCGGAATCCACGCCGACGGCGACCATAAGGATGACCTCTATTTTAACGACCTTCTTCCGGAGCGGTTCGGCAGGAAAAGGACCTATGCCCTGGGGAAAATGTCCGGCAGGGCCAGCATCATGAAAAACCTGGAGGAACTTGGGATCAAACTGGAGCCGGATGAGATGAAACAGGTAACCGAACGGGTCATCGAACTGGGGGACAGGAAGGAGATCATTACCAAGGAGGACCTCCCATATATCATTTCAGATGTGCTGAGAAGTAAACGGGCGGAGGAAAAGATCAGGATCAGGAATTTTTCCCTGTCCGTTGCCAACGGGCTCAGGTCGGTGGCCACGGTTGCCATCGAGATCGATTCCCAGGTTCATGAGGAGACTTCATCGGGGGACGGACAGTATGATGCGTTCATGAAAGCCCTGTGGAAGATATACGACCGGCTGAATAAAAGCCATCCGGTACTGACCGATTACGTGGTGACCATCCCACCCGGGGGAAAGACCGATGCACTTGTGGAATGTATGATCACATGGAACCACGAAGGTCATGTGTTCAAGACCCGGGGACTGGATCCGGACCAGACGGTGGCAGCCATCAAGTGTACCACAAGAATGTTGAATATTATAGAGACTTTTGGACAATAGTCCCTTTTGTCCAGAAGTCTGTAAGCAAAGTTAGTGATGTTAGAAATTAGTTAGAAACTAATTTTGTATGGATTATAAAATTGCGCTATTGCCGGGGGACGGGATCGGTCCCGAGATCGTGGCACAGGCCGTGAAAGTACTGAAAGCCGCAGGAAACAAATTCGGTCATCATTTTGAATTCTCAGAAGGCCTTGTGGGAGCGGCCGCCATCGATGCCAGGGGAAATGCATTTCCGGATGAGACCCTTCGATTGTGCATGGATGCCGATGCCGTGCTCTTCGGGGCCATCGGGGATCCCAGATTTGACAATGACCCGAAAGCAAAAGTCAGACCGGAACAGGGATTGCTGGCCATGCGCCGGGAACTGGGGCTGTATGCCAATATCAGGCCGGTGACCACTTTCAGATCCCTGATCCACAAGTCCCCCCTCCGCCCGGATCTGGTGGAGGGAGCCGATTTTGTCGTGGTGCGGGAACTGACGGGGGGCATCTATTTCGGAGAACCCAGGGGCAGGTCGGAGGATCTGGAAAAAGCATATGACACCTCGGTATACACCAGGGCGGAAATCCGACGCATAGCCGATCTCGGTTTCGAATATGCGGCCCGGAGGGACAAACGGCTGACCGTGGTGGACAAAGCCAATGTTCTGGCCACCTCAAGGCTGTGGAGGGAGACCATCCAGGAAATGGAACCTGACCACCCGGAAATCGCGGTCGATTATATGTTCGTGGACAACGCGGCCATGCAGATCATCCAGTGGCCGAAGAAATTCGATGTGCTGGTCACTGAAAACATGTTCGGTGACATTCTTTCCGACGAGGCCAGCGTGATCACAGGTTCGCTCGGATTGCTGCCTTCGGCCTCCGTGGGGATCCACACTTCCGTTTTCGAACCCATCCATGGCTCCTATCCCCAGGCTGCCGGAAAGGATATCGCCAATCCGCTGGCCACCGTGCTGTCGGCTGCCATGCTCCTGGAAATATCGCTCAAACTCACCGAAGAAGCAGCGGCTGTGCGGGCCGTGGTTGCCCGATCCATGGAAGAAGGGATCGTTACGGAGGATATTGCCACTGGGAAAGCCTATAAAACTTCTGAAGTGGGCGAGTGGCTGGCAGCAAATCTCTAGAATCCGGAATCGATCAGCGACATCATTTTACTGAACAGTTCAGTATTCTCGTAAATGCCTGCAAAAAGGTCCGCACCGGGACCGAAGGCCAGTACGGGGACCAGCGATGCCGAATGGTTGGTCGTCGAGAAAGCAGGAACAATGGTCCCGTAGTCTGTACCTGTCTGGTAATCCCCGGCGGCGGCCAGGGTGAAGCCACCCGTTTCGTGGTCCGCCGTTACAATCACCAGGGTATTCCCGTCCCGCTCCGCATATTCCAGCACACGCTTTACCGTGTTCTCAAAGTCGATCATTTCCGAGATCATATAATCGGCATTGTTCCCGTGACCCGCCCAGTCGATCTGGGAACCTTCCACCATCAGGAAAAAGCCGCTGTCACTCCGGGAGAGGAAATCTGTTGCAACCCCGGAGGCATCCGCCAGGAAGCCCCCCCTCCCCTCCAGCATTGCCGGCATCCTGTCCATGGCGAGCAGGAATCCGTATCGCCGTGCAGGATCCTGCGGTTCAATCTTCTGCAGTTTCGCAAAGTTCACCGTTACACCGTACTCCCTGAAGAGATCCCTGCCGGTGGTATCAATGAAATATTTCAGTCCCCCGCCTGCAAAAAAATCAATTTCTGATTCAAGCAGGTCCAGGGCAATCTCCCTTTGCATATACCGATCGGTAACATGGGCATAGAATCCAGCAGGGGTGGCATCGGTGATGGAAGAGGTGGAGATCACCCCCGTCTGATAACCCCGGGCGGAAGCAATTTCAACGATATTTTTCCTGGCAAGGGAGTCGGGCCCCACGCCCACCGCCGTATTGTATGTCTTCACGCCTGTTGAGAGGGCGGTGGCTGCAGCGGAAGACTGGGTAACCGGATGGGTGGCTGAGGAAGTTCCCGCCAGACCGATGGATCTGAAACGGTTGAACACAGGTTCCCGGTCCAGATAGTAATACGGAACTGAAAGATGAGACACTCCCATCCCGTCCCCGATCATAAGGATGATGTTCACCGGTCGTCCGGGCAAAGAGTCCTTTCCCGTTCCAGTTGCAGGCATCCAACCGGCAACCATGAGCAGGGTCAGGATTATGATTTGATTCCTGGTTATTCGATTCATCTGATGGTGCTCTGCGGATCTCATACTGATTCATATACAATAACCGCACCAGAATTAAATTGTTCTTTTTTGAACGGGATCAGCGGCAGGTGGATGTGATCTCCCGGTCGATAAATCTTTCTTTTCCGGCTTCATTGTAAAAACTCTGGATAAATGCCACCATGTCCATTTTTTCCACATCATTCAGGAATTCAAAATCAAGGATCAGCCGGTTGATTTCCTCCTGCAGGATTCCAGTTTCCCTATGGCATTGAGGTAACGCTCCCGGGCTGTGCACCTGCCCAGGTAATATCTTTCCCGGACAGAATTGATCCCGAGGGTCTTGCCCGGGATCGCATAATGGGTGTTCACCAGTCCGGTGTAATCAAAGTCATAGGGCACCGGGATAAAACCTGTCGGACCCGGACCTGTCAGGGCAATGATCTTCAGGTTCTGTCTTCCGGTCACCGAGTAATCACAATTCCCGATCATGTACTGGAACATTGCCAGGAGGTCCATAATATCCTGATTGACCGTGGCCATGGCCAGCCGGTCGCTTTTCACCGCCTCTCCCCCCAGACGCCTGGCAAGCATTTCTTCGGGTTCAATCAGGAATGCCCAGTCCTCCGTAGCCCTGCCCTTCCTTCCTGTATCCACCAGCTTCAACCGGACAAGCCGGGTCCTGAAACTATACGGAGATACGATCTCGTAAATCCTGTATACGAGGTATTCCCTCAGTATATAGGCATCATACTGGGAGGAGTTCCTGCACCGTACCACCATCTTCATTCTTTTGACCCCTTCCAGCTCCGGGGCTTCGATCCCCGAATACCTGATATTGAGCCAGAATGGCGGCATCACGCAATTATCACGCCGGTAGCTTCCCCGGGCCTTTACCCTGGCCGGATGGACCACACTGAAGGTATCATTCACCTGGCAGGTCATCCGGACCGGTTGATACTTCTCATGCCTCCGGGTCCGCTGGAATTTCTTTATATCGAACTCCAGGGTCAGGTGCAGTGGCTCCGTTTCCCTGAACAATCCTTCATATACCTCAAGCGTATCCCTGAAAGAGGGGACCGTGTCAGACTGTGCGACTCCTTTGAATGCGATGATAAAAAGACATCCAAACAGGACTGCGATCTTTCTCATGGGATATGCGTTTGTCGTAAATATATAACATTGCGGCCGAAGCAGATGTCTTATCGTTGTATGAATTCTTCATTTAAGTTTATTAAATTGTGCCGAAAAATGAAACAGCTCCTTTCATTCCTGATCATCATCATGATGTTATCCAATGCAAATTGCCAGAGGCCTGAAGATACCGAGGACTGGTCCAGGGAACCCGTGGTGGTCACTCCCGCCGAAGGTACACAGCCCCCCTCCGATGCCATTCTCCTGTACGGAGGCGCGGAGGATATCGAAAAATGGGTTCAAATAGACGGCGGTCCTCCTGCATGGGAAGCGGGCGATGTACTTACGGTGGTCCCGGGTACGGAAGATATCCAGACCAGGCGACACTTCGGAGATGTGCAGCTCCATGTGGAGTGGCGCACTCCTGAGGTGATCGAGGGCAGAGGACAGGGACGAGGCAACAGCGGGATCTTTCTCATGGGGCTTTACGAAGTGCAGGTGCTGGACTCCTATGAGAATGAGACATATTATAACGGACAGGCCGGGGCGATCTACAAGCAGCACATCCCGCTGGTCAATGCCTGCAGGCCTCCGGGAGAGTGGCAGACCTATGATATCTTTTTCACCGCACCCGGATTCGGGGAAGACGGATCGCTGCTTTCCCCTGCGTTCATCACGGTGGTCCACAACGGGGTGCTCATTCAGAACCATGTGGAATTGCTGGGCCCGACGCTCTTTATCGGAAAACCCAGGTATGAGAAACATGCTGAAAAACTTCCGCTGAAACTCCAGGAGCATTCCAACCCGGTTTCTTTCAGGAACATCTGGATCAGGGAACTTTAAAATGACACAAAACCAGGAAACGAAATGAACCGACCTGTCACACTTTTTACCCTTCAGTGGGCCGACCTCCCCCTGGA
>DSDZ01000189.1 GCA_011048475.1 Bacteroides sp.
CATTCGCAGCGCACAGGAAGGGACGGGAAGCCTCTGAAATGGTTCAATCTGGGTGAATGGGTGGCCCCCGGTGAAACCATCCCCGATGCCATGGTCCATACCTTCTACCTGTGGTACTGCGCCGGGATTACGGCACGCACGGCAGAGATACTGGGAAGGGAAGAAGAATCCAGACAATATGCTGAGCTGATCACTGCTACCTGGCAGGCATTCCATAAAAAGTTCTATGATGAGGAGAACGGTACCTACGGGAATGGGGGCGGGAATATCCTTGCACTCAGAATGGGGGTGCCGGAAGATCGGTATGACAGGGTTGTGGCGGCATTGAGGGATAATATTGAGGCGAACGGGGGGCACCTGGATACGGGGATCTTCGGGACCCGTTTTTTCTTTGAAGTGCTTTCGGAGAACGGGATGCATGAACTGGCATACCGGGCAATGAACAAAACATCTGAACCCTCTTACGGCCGATGGATCGAACTGGGTTCGACCACAACGCGCGAGAGGTGGGATGAAGGGGGGTCCCACAACCATCCCATGTTCGG
The DNA here is from genome assembly GCA_011048475.1 of Bacteroides sp. Taxonomy (GTDB): domain Bacteria; phylum Bacteroidota; class Bacteroidia; order Bacteroidales. Next base: position 546 of record DSDZ01000189.1, read on the forward strand.
GGGAGGCCTGGTGTGGTTCTACAGGAACCTGGCAGGAATGCAGGCGGATCCGGATCAGCCGGGTTACCGCCACATCATCTTCAGACCTCTGCCCCTGGAAGAACCTGAAAGGGTTACCTACACAAACCGGACATCATACGGGAAGGCAGGCATTACCTGGAGGAACGGGGAAGATGGATTCGAGATGGAGATCATGGTCCCGGTGAGCTGCCGGGCGACGGTTTACATTCCGGCAACTGACCGGGAAGGGATTTTCGAAGGTGGCATAGAAATTGAAAAAGCCCCCCGGGTCACCTTCCTGGGAATGGAAGGTGGATATGCAGTGTGCAGTATCGGAAGCGGGAAATATGATTTCCGGTCCGGGGACTGATCAGTCCTGCTCCCGGTGCCAGAGGATGACCCGGACCGACTGGCTCTCCCTGAGGTGTTCGGCCAGCCTCTCGGCACAGTAAACCGAGCGGTGCTGGCCGCCGGTGCAGCCGAAGCTCACCATCAGGCGGGTGAAATTGCGTTCTTCGTAATTACTGACCGACAGGTCCACCAGCGCAAAGGCATTGCTCAGGAATTCATGTACATCGTGTTGCTGATTCATATAATCGATCACGGGCTTGTCTTTTCCCGTCATCGAACTGAGCGCTTCTATCCTGCCGGGATTGCTGATCGCCCTGCAGTCAAATACATAGCCTCCCCCGTTCCCGCCAGGATCCTCCGGGATGCCGTGCAGGTAGCTGAAACTGTTGATGAAAACCGTCAGGCTGGACTTTCGTTCGTCCTTTGCCTTGAACCGCTTCAGCTTTCGTGAGGTAAGCAGCCGGTGATACACTTCCAAAAGGGAAGGGATCTGCAGCGGAAGGGCCACATTTTCCAGGATCCATCGCAGGTCTTTCAGGGCATAAGGGATGCTCTGCAGGAACTGCGTCTTTTTCTCATAGAATCCCCTGAAACCATAGGCTCCCATGGCCTGCATCATCCGGATCAGGACATAGGCGTAGTAAGATCTTCGGAATTCTTCCCGGTCCACGCTCCTGTAGTTTTTCAGGACTTCCATGTAATAATCGAGCAGGGACTCCCTGATCTCGTAGGGGATGTCGGCCTTGGAATCAAACAGCAGGGAGGCCACATCATACTGCAGGGCACCACGGCGGCCGCCCTGGTAGTCAATAAAGTAAGGCGTGCCGTTTTTCAGCATGATGTTGCGGGACTGGAAATCCCTGTAAAGGAAATACCCGGTGTCCCGGTCCAGCAGGTAGTCAATGAGCCTGTTGAAATCATCCTCAAGCCTTTGTTCATTGAAGGGAATGTCGGCAAGTTTCAGGAAATAGTATTTGAAATAGCTCAGATCCCACTGCATGCTCTGCCTGTCGAACGCCGGTCGGGGATAACAGACACCGTAATCCAGATCGGCTCCGGCGGTGACCTGGAACCTGGGAAGTTCCTGCAACACCTGCTGGTAAACCCGGATCAGTTCCTGCGGAAACCGGTTATCTTTCCTGGAAAGGATCAGGTAATCGAACAGGGTGGTGTCTCCGAGATCCTCCTGCAGATAGGCATGGCGGTCCAGGTCGGTCAGGTATATTTCAGGAACGTTCAGCCCTTTTGCTCTGAAATGCCTGCTGAAGGTGATGAAAGCTACATTTTCCTCCCGGTCCTCGCTGATGGCCCCGATGCACGATCCTTTCCCGGTGGTGATCCGGTAATACTCCCTGTTCGAACCGGAAACGGGCAGCTTGTTGATGGAAACCACCCGCTCTCCGGACCACCTGTCCGAGAGTTCCTTCAGAAGTTCAAGCCTGGTCGGGCTCATATTTTTTCGTTTGTTTCAAATAAGTCAGAATACTCCCCGGGATGGAAGGCCCTTACATACCTGCCATAAAATCCCACCAGAAAAGGCCCCTGGATACTCTGCCTTCGCGGATATCGGACTTTTCAATGATTTCCAGGGCTTCTTCAATGGTGAAGGATGTCCTGAATTTCTTCATCACGTATGCCAGCAGGCCGCGCCTCAGATCTCTCATCAGGATCCGGGCCTCAGGCCGTGCCACCCGTTCAATCTCATTCAGCATGGTAACAGGATCATCCACCACATGCAACATGAAGGTATTAATTACCACATCGAAAGAATCCCTTTCATAGGACAGGTCGTGGGCATTTCCTTCCAGCAGGGTGATTTGATCGGATAGTCCAGCTTCTTCCACCAGCTTCCGACCAAGTTCAAGAAGGGGTAGCCCCAGGTCGACGCCCGTAATCTCCGCTCCGGGAAAAACCCTGGCGATCTCGATGGGTACGGCTGCAAATCCGCATCCCACATCAAGGATCTTTCCTTCTGTAAATCTGCTCTTTTTCAACAGGGAGGCAAAGTCCCTGCCCACCCTGGTGATGTTCAACCGATTCCTTTTATAATAGCCTTCCGCCCACTCCCTGCTGTCGAAAACACGCGGATGAAACAATTCAGCCCTTTTCATCTCCTGATGATGTTCTAAATATCAATTCGCGGCTTTTCGCCGGAATGCCTGGAACAATATTGCCAGAGAGAGCAGGACGGCGCAGACAAATGCGGTCCATTGCAGCACGGGGATGTCGCCCCAGTGCCTGACCGAAATTGCCAGGATCGCCCAGACCCCGACGGCTGCAAATATTTTCATCTTCCTCGTATAGACCACCAGCAGGTTAATGATGGTGGCCACTGCGATCATAATGACCGTCCAGGTGGTTTCAGTGAACAGGGCTTCCCAGCCTGACTTTGCAAGGTAAGCCGATACATTTGCCACGGTGGCCACCGTGATCCAACCGCTGTACAGGCTGATGGGCCACCAGGTCCATGTCACCAGGGAACCTGGAGCCGCTACCCGGGCCATGTTCAACCGGATGACGATCACCAGGAGGGATACCAGGATCAGCATGATCATCAGCACGGAGATCCCCGTGTTCTCGTTGAGCCAGAACCAGATCCACGCCGCATTGGCCAGGTTGGCGATGATGAGCCAGGGACCGATCCGGATAATGAAATCGTCGTCCTTTTTGTCAAAAAAGGCCCTTTTTACCTGGTAAATTCCGTGGGCCACCAGTCCCAGGTAAATCAGTCCCCAGATGGAAAAAGCGTACCCGGCGGGGGTAAATAGATTGTAAAGTTGGTCACTTACGGAACCCACGGAATTTCCGTTGATCATTCCTGTATTGGCCACATAGTTCCAGGCGATGACCGCAACGATCACCAGCAGGTTTGTCAGGGCATAGAATTTTTTCATGAGATTATGGTTGTCAAGGTTACCTGGTAAATCTTCCGTCGTCTTCGGTTTCCCGCAGCTTCTGGATGTGTTTCTCCAGCCAGCCGATCCGCACCGCCTCCCCGGAATCGAATCCTGAAACATGTGGCTTCAGATCCAGCAGCGGTGTTCCGTCCACCATATCCAGATCGCTGACCCTGAGCATGTTCTTATTCACATCCTCGAGCCTTACCACAGAGATGCCAATGGGATTGGGCCTGCGCGGACTCCGGGTCGCGAATACCCCGTGTTTGATATTATCCATGAAAGGGATCACCTGCAAGTCGAACCCGCTGACCAGGTGCAGGTGACAGACCAGGACAATGTGTGAAAAACCCTCCAGGTCCTCCAGGCCTTCTGTAAATTCAGGAAATATTTCAACAGTACCTTCCACTCTTCTTCCGGATCCGGGCTGGATGGGAGTCCCCTCGGGTTTTTTAAAAGGGGAATGAATGACCCCGATGGGTCTGTATGTGATCGTATTCATCGGCTTACCGGCCGGTAAATTTACACAAACCTGTCAAAACAACAATCACACGGTGAATTCGCCATTGGCTTCGGGCTGGTACAATATTGTATCAATCCGGATCTTCCCCGGTCCTTCGGAATCCGTTACAGGTAATAAAGCTTCTCCTTTTCGGGCTGGAAAACGATTTTTTCAATCAGGGCAACATTCCTGCCATTCGCATCGCTGAATTCAATTCGGGAATTCTCCGTGGCGCCCAGACAGGCCAGCCCGATTGAGTCATAGATGGAGATATCATTGGAGCCCATCACATTTTCCGGGTAAACGATCCGGATCCTCACTTTCCGGTCATGACCCAGCCGGAGGATCACCTCCGAATTCATCGTAACGACGTTTTCCGGGATCTCGGAGGAATAAAATTTCCTGCTCGAAGAGGTGAACAGATACAGATTATGGAGCACATGCGGGGGAACCTGCTGGTTCCCCAGATCCTGCTGGATATAGTTCATGATCCGGTTGTAATCCGACAGGGTAATGGATTTATTCAGCTTCCCGGAGCCGGTTGTGAATTTGGACGGTATCCTGTTCATCATTACATGGCCTTGACCGCAGTTGTGCATGACATGAAATAAAATCGGATACGATTTAAATAATATCGTATCCGATGTAAATTTAAGAAATATAATCTTAATTTTAAACAAATTTTACAACAGGAATGCACAGCAGTTATCTAATTCTCAAACACGTGATCGATCTGCTGGCCCTATACGAGCAGGAAGAATCCCAACAAATTGATCTGGAAGGTTTTGCAGAATGGATGATCGCGCGCATCAAAGAAAGACCCGGACTGAACAAGCGGTATGGAAAAAGCAAAACAGGGACCGGATATGCGGGACAGTTCGATTACGTTAAAAACCTTGACGAAAAATCCAGGTTCCTTGAGTGCATTTCCAGAATTTCAAGGCTGCACGATTTTTACATTCGAAAATATCTTGAAGAACTACCTGTCAATTCACGGCTGGAATACCTGTTCCTCTCAACCGTTGGTTTCATGGAAAAGTCCAAAAAAACAGACCTGATCAATATCCATATCGTGGAATATACCACGGGGATGGATACCATCAGGCGTTTGGTAGAGGGCGGGCTCCTTCAGGAACTGCCGGACGAATATGACAGGCGTGCAAAACTGCTGACGCTCACTGCTGAAGGAAAGAAGGTCCTTGAACAGGCGAATCAGAGACTCCAGGTGGAAAGGAACATGTTCCTGGCATGCACCAGCTACAACAAGTGGAAAAAGCATTTGCCGGTACTGGAGGAGATCAATGAACTCCATTACATGGTCTATTCAAAGCATGCAGATAAACCTCCTGCCGAGCTGTCCAACCTGATGGATTCCCTGAAGCACCTGTACAAGTAACCTTCGTTCCCGTTTATCACTGGCAGGGATCATTCACCTCTCCCGGGGTGCCCAGGTCCCCCGTACTGTAGGCAGATGTGGAGGTGCACCAGGAGCTACCAAGGACTGCGTCCGCCGCGTTGAGCAATGACGGGTTCAGGGAGATGGATGCTCCCGAGCCGCCCGGGAATCCTGTTTCCCCGTAGTTCAGGGAAAATATCAATGCCCCGGGATCGGTTTCCGTTCCCTCATTATGAATGGCCAGCACTGCCCCTGTGTTGGATAGGGTAATATCCGAACCATAGGTGTGGCTGTTGGTCACATCCACTGCCAGGTCGGTCCGTCTGAAGACGAAATATTCTGCCGGTGGCAATTCAATGGGATCGGCAATGATATGACTGTTCGCATCGTCCCTTGCCAGTATCAGGTTCTGCAGGTTGATCGTCCGTCCCGAATTGTTGTATATTTCAAACCATTCTCCTTCGGTGTCGGATAGTGCAGACGGATCATACATAATCTCGGTGATCAGGATCTCGCCATATCCGACTGCCCCGTTCTGCTGGTTCCCTGATTCATCAGAGATCTCAACGATTTCCACCTGTACCACCGTCTCATCCAGCAATATCTGAAAAGTCGCCATTCCCTCATTGATCGATGCATCCACCTGGATCTCGTAATGCCTGTTCGCCAGCGGATCCGGTATGCTTCCTGATAGTGTTTTGGTGACCTGCGTTCCGTCCAGCTTCTGGTACGAGAGCTCCACCAGGATCTCGAGAGGAAGCGTCCGGAAATAACCCAGCCTCTTTTCCCCTTTTGAAAATACCAGGGAGCCAGTCACCGATGAAACAGTGGTCGTGTAATCAAGAAAATTGTCAATGATATTTGCGGAATAGACCACCGATACGATCGTATTTGCCAGCTGACAGGTCACCGTCACCGATTCCTGTGCATTGCTGCTGATGGTAAACAGATCCGAAATCCCGTAGTAATAAGGATTTTCGAAGGCAGCCGGAAGGTCGTTGTCGGAATGTGCTTCCACATAGTAATCGCCGGTTTCAAGTTCGATGATCTCCGGCATCTCCATGACAGTTTCAAATGTCATCGCCACGGTCCCGTCCGCTTTGTAGATCACCACTTTGAAATCTTCCGTCTGCTGGGTTGATTTCAGAAGGCTTTGTCGTTCCACCACCTGGATATCCAACCCGACGTTAATGTGTAGGGTGCCCTTCCCGGTACCGGTTTCACGTTCCTCTTTCTGACAGGAGACGAAGGGGATCATCATCAGAAAGACCAGTAAAGCATAAAATGATTTCATCAGTAAAAGGTTTTTGAAGGTTGATAAAAAGTCTTACTGGCTTGATGTGGCC
>DSDZ01000512.1 GCA_011048475.1 Bacteroides sp.
ATTTAGCAGAACCATTGAGAAGACGGCCATTGATTTTTTATATATCTGATTAATAGTTGTTTAAACAGTCTATTTACGGTAATTCTGCAGGGCGGGTAAGGCACCCGGAATAGGATTCTGAATCTTGGCCGATTTCAAAGGTTTTTTAAGGATCATGAACATGGCTTATTACGGCAGCCAGGATGTGTTGTTTAACAAAACGAATGAGGAGAGAAAATAATGAGTGAAGCATTTAAGATGGAGGAGAATGGCGCGCGTCTGAAAAAAGATTATTCGGCGGAAAGTATCCAGGTACTGGAAGGGCTTGAAGCAGTGCGTAAAAGACCCGCCATGTATATCGGGGATGTGAGCGAGAAAGGATTGCACCACCTGGTATACGAAGTGGTGGATAATTCCATAGACGAAGCCCTTGCCGGGCACTGTACCAGGATCGATGTGACCATCAATGAGGATGATTCGGTGACCGTGGTGGACGACGGGAGGGGAATCCCCATTGATATGCATGAAAAAGAGGGAAGGTCCGCACTGGAGGTGGTCATGACCGTGCTGCATGCGGGAGGCAAATTTGACAAGGAATCATACAAGGTGTCGGGCGGCCTGCACGGCGTGGGCGTCTCATGTGTAAATGCCCTTTCGGAGACGCTCCGGGCGGAGGTGCACCGGGACGGGAAGATCTATGTGCAGACCTACGAACGGGGGAAGCCCACCTCATCCGTGGAGATGGTGGGTACCACCGATAAGACGGGGACCATCATTACCTTTAAGCCCGACACCACCATTTTCACCATGACCGAATTCAAGTATGAGATCCTGGCTTCGAGACTCAGGGAACTGGCTTTCCTGAACAAAGGGATCTACCTGAGCATCCGGGATCTGAGAGAAGTGGAGGAGAACGGGAACGGGAACGGCGACAGTGAGGGTGAAGGCAACCGGGAACGGAACGGCTTCCGTAAGGACCATTTCTATTCCGACGAGGGACTCAAAGAGTTCGTTGCATACCTGGATGCCACAAGGGAAAAGCTGATCGAGGAGATCATATACATGGAGACGGAAAAGAACGGAGTGCCGGTGGAGATTGCGCTCCAGTACAACACTTCCTTTTCGGAGAATATCCATTCCTATGTGAACAACATCAACACCATCGAAGGGGGAACCCATCTGAGCGGGTTCCGCAGGGGACTTACCAGGACCCTGAAGAATTATGCGGACAAGTCGGGCATGCTGTCCAAGCTGAAATTCGACATCAACGGAGATGATTTCAGGGAGGGACTAACCGCCATTATCTCGGTCAAGGTGGCAGAACCTCAGTTTGAAGGGCAGACCAAGACGAAGCTCGGGAATTCGGATATCATGGGTGTGGTGGACCAGGCGGTCAGCTCGGAACTGGCCAATTACCTGGAAGAACATCCCAGGGATGCGCGACAGATCGTATCCAAGGTGATCCTTGCCGCACAGGCGCGGCACGCGGCCAGGAAAGCAAGGGAGCTGGTTCAGCGCAAGAATGTCCTGTCGGGTGCCGGTTTGCCGGGCAAGCTGGCCGACTGCTCCATCAAGGATCCCGCGGAAACCGAGATCTTCCTGGTGGAGGGCGACTCGGCGGGCGGAACGGCCAAACAGGGACGCGACAGGGCCTTTCAGGCCATCATGCCGCTGCGGGGAAAGATCCTCAACGTGGAAAAGGCCATGGTGCACAAGATTTTTGAGAATGAGGAGATCAAGAATATTTTTACCGCCCTGGGAGTCAAAGTCGGGACCGAAGAGGACAGCAAGGCGCTGGACCTTTCCGGACTGCGTTATCACAAGGTGATCATCATGACCGATGCGGATGTGGACGGGTCACACATCGCAACCCTGATCATGACCTTCTTTTTCAGGTACATGAACGAACTGATCAAAAACGGGTACCTCTATATCGCCACCCCGCCACTGTACCTGTTGAGAAAAGGAAAGATTGAGCGGTACTGCTGGACCGAGGAGCAGCGGGAGGCGTTCGTCAGGGAAGTGGGTGGCGGGAAGGAATCCGGTATCACCATCCAGCGTTACAAGGGGCTCGGTGAGATGAATGCCGAACAGCTCTGGGAAACCACCATGAACCCGGAAAGCCGCACGCTGAGGCAGGTTTCCATCGACAGCGCCGCAGAGGCCGACCGCATCTTCTCCATGCTCATGGGGGATGAGGTGCCCCCCCGGAGGGAATTCATTGAAAAACATGCAAAATACGCCAAAATAGACGCATAAGGCATGAAACATCTGTTCCGGATCAGGCACCTGGTCATGCTCTTCTCCCTGGCGGCCCTGTCAGGGTGCGGCCAGCAAAAAGGTTCAGAGGATCGAAATGTGTACGATTACCCCTGGTACGATCCTGCCATCTCTTTTGAGGAAAGGTTATCCATGCTGATGGATGAGATGACCACGGAAGAGAAGATCGGACAGCTGGTGTATGACGCACCGGCCATCGAACGGCTCGGTATCCCGGAGTACAACTGGTGGAACGAGGCACTTCACGGGGTGGCCCGCAACGGCAGGGCCACGGTATTTCCACAAACCATCGGCCTGGCGGCCACCTTCGATGAAGATTTGATATACAGGGTGTTCAGCGCCATTTCAGATGAAGCCAGGGCGAAGTTCAGGATGTCACAGGAAATCGGCAACAGGGGTCGGTATGCCGGACTTACCTTCTGGACCCCCAACATCAACATATTCAGGGATCCCAGGTGGGGCAGGGGAATGGAGACCTACGGGGAAGATCCCTTCCTCACTTCCCGGCTGGGGACAGCCTGTGTCAGAGGGCTGCAGGGCGATCATCCGAAATACCTGAAAACAGGAGCCTGTGCCAAGCATTATGCGGTGCATTCTGGTCCCGAGGCCATTCGGCATGAATTCGACGCGGTCGTCAACATGAAGGATCTTCACGAAACCTACCTGCCCGCATTCAAGGCGCTGGTAACGGAAGCAAACGTGGAAGCGGTCATGGGGGCCTACAACCGGGTGAACGGCGAGCCCGCCTGTGCGAGCCGCCTGCTGCTGCTGGACATTCTCATGGATCGCTGGAATTTTAAGGGACATATCCTGAGTGACTGCTGGGCGCTGCAGGACATCCACAGGGATCACCGGGTAACGGATACCCCGGCTGAATCGGCGGCGCTTGCCCTGAATATGGGAGTAAGCCTCAATTGCGGGGATACCTATCCGTTTTTGGGGGAAGCCCTGAAGCAGGGGCTGGTCACCGGGGAAACCATCGATGAGCGGTTTGCCACACTGTTTATCACCCGGTTTGAACTGGGCCTGTTCGATCCGCCGGAAATGAATCCGTACAATGATGTGGATGAAAGCATCATCAACAGTGAATCTCATCTGGAACTGGCATATGAATCTGCAGTCAGGTCACTGGTATTATTGAAGAACGAAGGTCACGTGCTGCCCCTTGACCCGGAGATCAGATTCCTCTTCGTAACCGGTCCCCAGGCCAATACCAGCGAAGTGCTGCTCGGTAATTATTACGGGATGAGCGGTTCCCTGGTGAATATCCTGGAGGGGATCACCTCCAGGGTGAGTGCAGGGACCACCATGAACTACAGATACGGGGTCCTGGCCTACAGGGAAAATATCAATCCCATGAACTATACCCTTGGGGACGTTGGGAGGGCGGATGCCACGATTGCCGTAATGGGTATTTCAGGACTTCTGGAAGGTGAGGAGGGGGCTTCCATTGCATCTCCTTCCAAGGGAGACCGGCTTGATCTGAACCTTCCCCCCAGCCAGCTTGCGTTTCTGAAGGAGATCAGGGCTGCCAATGACAATCCGCTGATTGTGGTGATGACGGGGGGAAGTCCCATCACCATGCCGGAGGTGGAGGAACTGGCCGATGCCATCCTCTGGGTGTGGTACCCGGGACAGGAGGGGGGCAATGCCGTGGCAGATGTGATCTTCGGAAAGCGGGTACCCTCTGGCAAACTGCCCGTCACCTTTCCGGTGTCGACCGACCAGCTCCCGGCATTTGAGGACTATTCAATGAAGGAGCGCACCTACAGGTACATGACCTCCAAACCGCTGTATCCTTTCGGATACGGTCTTTCCTACACGGAATTCGGTATCGGGGAGCTGGTCCTGGGTGCGGAAGAGATCTCCTCCCGGGATGCCCTGCAGGTTTCGGTGCAGGTAGAAAACAGGGGGGAGATGGATGCCGAGGAGGTGGTCCAGCTCTACGTGTCTGCTCCTGAAGGCCGGATTGAACAGCCCCGCTGGTCTTTGAGGGATTTCAGGAGGGTCTCGCTGCAGGCCGGTGCAACGGCCGGGGTCACTTTTAAACTGGACAGGGAGGACCTGGTACAGTTCGATGAGGGTGGAAATCCCTTGGTCGTTCCCGGAACATACAGGGTGCATGTGGGGAATGCATCACCCGGCGAACGGAGCAGGGAGCTGGGGGTTGAGATGGTGACGGGCACTTTCAGGGTGACGGAGTAAGCCCTGCTTCCCCGATAATGCGGGGCACAATTGCCTCCCAGCCCACCGACATCAGATGCAATCCGTGGATGCCCTGTTTTGTTCTGATCTTTTCAATGAGATCCAGCGCGATCTCCACACCCAGCTCTTCGCAATCATCTTCCCGGGTCTCTTCGAAACGGTTCAGGATCCATTCCGGGACCCTGACCCCTGGGATTGTGTCGTGCAGGTAATGCGCCATCCGCTTGCTGCGGATGGGGATCACCCCGGCCAGGATGTAAACCTTGTTCAATACATCCCTTTTATACAGTGCTTCCAGCCAGGTTTCCAGTCCTTGGGGATCGAAGATCACATTGGTCTGGAAGAACTGCGCCCCCGCATTGACCTTTTTTTGTTCCCGGAGGGCCTGGAAATGTGGTTCAGACGCAAAGGGCGAGGCGGCGGCACCAAGGAACAATACGGGTGGTGATTTCATCTTCCGCCCGTCCAGGTAAACGCCCTCATCCCGCATCCTCCTCAGGATCCAGAGCATCTGTACCGCATCCATATCCAGGATGTTCATGTTGCTGGTGGGGGTGGGCCCGATCCTTGCATGGTCGCCCGTGATGCAAAGCACATTCTTCACACCCATCACATTGGCACCCACCACATCTGCCTGCAGTCCGCTGCGGGTCTTGTCCCGGGCCGCGATCTGAAGGACCGGATCCGCTCCCAGTTCCGCGGCCACCTTGCAGCATGCCATGCTGGACATGCGGGGACTGGCCGAGGCGCTGTCGGTGAAATTGACGGCGGTGACCAGGTTGCGGACCATCTCAATATCTCTTTTAAGCTTCCCGGTGGTGGTGCTCAGGGGAGGTGAAACCTCCGTGGTGATCACAAACTTCCCGGCTCTGAGCTCCCGCTCGAGCCTGGATACCGGCTCCAGGGAGGCGGGCGGATGGTACGCCGAATCACCCTGCCACCAGCCGGGCTGTCTAACCGGCCTGAAAACTCCCTCCCAGGCACCGGTTTTTATTTCCCTGTCCCGGGAAAAAAAGCTTTTCAGGAATTTTCCCGTGCCGTATTTCCTCACAGAACGGAACACATCCCCCCAGGTCTCCGTCCCCGCCTTGTCCCAGTCCAGCGGTGGCAGGACCTCCAGCAGTTTTTCCTCGCGGCCCATCCGGAAGGCCCGGTCATAGATCCTGTACCAGATGCATGGCCGTGTCTCATCCACGTAACATCTTTCGGGGGTTGAGCCTCCGCAGGGACCGTTCCTCATTCCCTTGGGGCACTCCATGGGACAGATGAAGGCGGTCTCCTGCAGCAGGCAGTTCCCGCACATCCTGCACCCCCAGAGCGGGCCTTTCGTCCACCTTTCGATCCTTGCCAGCAGGCGTCTTCCGAATGGTTCCCTTTTGAACGGAAGGAAAGGTGGCTGCCACCTTCTGCCCGGAGTGAACAGTGCCATCAGGAACGGTTCTGAAAATAATCCACAAAGCGCATGGCATACTCATCCCTGGCCATGACCAGGTCCGTTGCCTTTACCAGTGCGGTGATCTTCATGGGATTGGCAATGGGACAGGTCAGCCCGTTCCAGATGGAGAGTGCCATGTAGGCATCGTTCAGCACCTCCCTGCCCGGAAGCCCGAAGGAGATGTTGCTCGCCCCCTGGGTGATGTTCAGGCACAGCCTGTTACGGACCAGCCTGATGGTTTCCAGGGTGACCAGGCAGGCGGTGGGATCCGCACTCACGGCCATGGCCATGGGATCGATGATCACATTCTCCCTGCGGATCCCCATGGCGACGGCACGCTCCACGATCTTTTCAGCGATCTTCAGCCGTTTTTCCGGATCGTGGGTGATCCCGCCATCGTCCATGACCAGCCCGATGACCGCCGCTCCGTATTGTCTGGCCAGGGGAAGGATTGCCTGCAGGGATTTTTCCTCTCCGTTGACAGAGTTGATCAGCGGCTTGCCCACGGCCACCTTCAGGGCGGCTTCAATGGCTTTCGGGTTCGGGGAATCCAGGCAGAGGGGAATGTCGAAGTTTTCCTGCAGAAAGGAGACGGTTTCGGGCAACAGCGATTCATCGTCCACTCCCGGGTATCCCACATTCACGTCGAGCACTTCCGCGCCCGCCCCGATCTGTTGCTCTGCCAGCTGCCGGACGAATTCAAAATTGCGTTCCGAGAGGGTTTCCACCAGTTTTTTCCTGCGGGTGGGATTGATGCTTTCGCCGATGATCACCACGGGCCCGTCGGTGTCGATCGCCACTTCCCTGGTCTTTCCTTGTAAGATGGTTTTCATGCTCGTTCCTGTTTACCGGGAGTTACATCAATCCGGTGATGTTTCCCTCATTGTCTATGCTGATCTGTTCTGCGGCGGGGAAGGCAGGCAATCCCGGCATGCGCATGATGTTCCCGGTGATGGGGATCAGGAATCCCGCTCCCGATGCAATTTCGATCTCCCTGACAGTCACGATGAAATCCTTGGGACGGCCGAGCAGGGAAGGATTGTCGGAAAGTGAATTCTGTGTTTTTGCTATGCATACC
>DSDZ01000515.1 GCA_011048475.1 Bacteroides sp.
CGGTGATCCCTTTCGGGGGGAATGTGATCACCCGGGATATCAAGGAAGGGTGCGCCATTCTCCAGCGACAGGCTGAATCGCTCAAGATCCAGTTCGGATCTGCGCTGGGCGATCTGGCCCAGGAGGACAAGGTGGTAACCATCCCCGGGATCTCCGGACGTGACCCCAAGGAGATCAGCTTCAAAAGCCTGGCCTATATCATCCAGTCCCGGATGGAGGAAATCATCGATGCGGTCATTTACGAGATCGAAAACTCGGGTTACATGGATAAACTGAGTGCGGGAATTGTGCTGACCGGTGGCGGGGCCATGCTGAAACACCTGAACCAGCTGGTCAAGTTCAAGACCGGACTGGATGTCCGCATCGGGTTCCCCAGCGAACGCCTTGCCGCGGATACCCCCGACGAGGTGAACCAGCCCATGTTTGCCACCTCGGTGGGACTGCTGCTGAAAGGTCTCGAATATTATGTGGAGAGAGATGAGGAGATGCCTGTCGAGGAGACCGTTGAGACCGGGCAGGAAAATGGAAAAGAGGCCGACAGGAAGATCAGGAAAGGGGTCAGGAAAGGAAAAATCCTGGAAAGCCTGAAAAATACGCTCAGCGATATTTTCGACGAGAGCGACGTGAGGATGTAGATAAACCAGAACAGAACACCATGGAAGAATTAATGAATTTCGATCTGCCCCCGGAAAGGTCATCCATCATCAAGGTGATCGGTGTCGGAGGAGGCGGCAGCAATGCAGTGAACCATATGTACCGGAAAGGAATCAAGGATGTGAATTTCGTGGTATGCAACACGGACGCACAGGCCCTGCACAACAGTCCGGTCGCCGTCAAGATCCAGCTCGGGGATATGCTCACCGAGGGAAGGGGTGCGGGCAGCAAAGCCGAGATCGGCAGGGAAGCGGCGATGGAGTCGCTGGACCGCATCAAGGAGGTGCTCGCCAGCAATACGCAAATGGTGTTCATCACGGCCGGCATGGGAGGGGGCACGGGGACCGGTGCCGCACCCGTGATTGCCCGGGTCGCCAAAGAAATGGGGATACTTACCGTTGCCATAGTCACCATCCCCTTCCGCTTTGAGGGACCCGAGCGCATCGACCAGGCAATCAGAGGGATCAATGAGCTGAAAGACCATGTGGATTCATTGCTCGTGATCAACAATGAGAAGCTCCGTGAGATCTACGGCAATTTGAGGGTCAGCAACGCCTTTGACAAGGCCGACGATGTGCTGGCCATTGCCGCAAGGGGCATCGCTGAGATCATTACAGTGCACGGCTATATCAATGTTGATTTTGCGGATGTGGAGACCGTGATGAACAACAGCGGGGTGGCCATCATGGGATCCGCCACCGCAACGGGCGAGAACCGGGCCCGGGAAGCCATTGCTGCGGCACTCACCTCTCCGCTTCTGAACAACAACGACATTGTCGGAGCCAGGAGTGTGCTGCTGAATATCACCTCGGGGACCGATGAGATCACCATGGATGAGATTTCGGAGATCACCGACTACGTGGTAGGGGCATCCTCCCGGGATACTACCCTGATCTGGGGACTGGGAAGGGATGAAAGCCTGGGGGAACAGATCAGCGTGACGATCATTGCCACCGGCTTCAAGATGAACAGCATCCCAGAACTGTACGTGGGAAAGAAGGAGAAGCACATCATCCCGCTGCGGGATGGCGATCCCGCTGCGGAAATGCAGAAAAAATCACATTCCGGTGTGACCGCTTTCCAGGCATCCCTGAAATTTGACGTGAAGGAGGGGGAGAATGCGGAAGAATATGTATTGATGGACCGGCGGAAGGACTCCGATCAGGATGAGCGGGAGAAGAAGATGGCCGAGCGGGTGCGGAGCCTGAAAGAAACCCATGAGAAGCTGAAAGAGCGGGGATACGTGACCAATTCAGGGAACGATGAGATCGAGGAGCTGGAAAACGTGCCGGCTTACGTACGCAAGAAGATCATCATCGACCGCCAGAAGCACTCGGAGGACCAGGAGGTGTCCCGCTACCGGCTGACCGATGAGGAACAAAACGGGGAAAGCGGCCCCAGGCTCCGCAACGACAACTCTTACCTGCACGACAACGTGGACTGAGCAGCCGCCGTCTCGTTCCCGGGCCCGATCAGGGGCAGGCCCACTAGCGCGAGGGTATCCCTTAGGAGGCGCCCTCTGCCACATCCCCCCCGCATGGGATCTGTTCGGGAACCCGGCGTTACGGACCAAATTCAGGTCAACAATTCTGCCCATTGATTGTTATTATTTCCGTAAGTCTTTCCACAGGTACTCCCTGCCTGTTTATTTCTAAAGCACCCTCAACAACAGTGTTTCGGATCATGTGGTGATTGATGGTAAATGACCACCACAGAAATAAGGATAGCTGTATGAAAAACTACTGCCATGTCTCCGTGATAATAGCCAGTTTGATAACCATTGGCCTTCACATGCACGCGCAGTTCCATTACACGACGGACAAACGGCGCAGTACAATGACGGTCAGGGGAACCTCCAATGTCCATGACTGGGAAATGGAGGTTCGGGATTTTACCTGCTCTGTCATGCTTTTTCAGGAACCGGAGACTTTGCAGATACAGACAGTACGCTTCGGCGCGAAAGCCGGAAGCATAAGAAACCAGAGTTCCATCATGAATAAAAAAACCCATGATGCCCTGATGACTGACAGATATCCGGACATCACCTTTCAGGTATCCGCAACGGAAATCCTGAGGATGAACTCGGATTCCTTCAAAGGGTCACTGACCGGGGCCCTTCGACTTGCAGGGGAAACCGGCCGGATCATCGTGCCGGTCTCGGGGGAAATCTTATCCGATGCGGAGATAGAAGTATCCGGATCGGTGAAGCTGAGGATGTCAAATTTTGGTATCAGACCGCCCACCGCCATCCTGGGCACACTGAAGACAGGTGATGAAGTGACGGTTGACTTCCATATGGTGTTAAAAAGAGAACAGGTAACCCATTCACCTTAAAATAATGAAGGATCCATGAAAAATTCAGAACCCATGAAAAAAACATTTGTAGTTGTATCGCTGCTGGCAACGGCAGTTTTCCTTTACGGGCAGCGTTTTGAAGAACCCGTTACAGATACCGCGGAATTCAGCGGTTTGAAAGTAAAGGTCGGGGGTGATTTTACCCTGCAGTTCCAGGGCCTTGAGCACTACAGTGAAGTTGAGGAACTGTACGATCTGGTTCCGAACTTCAATTTGCCTACAGCAAACCTGGACATTGATGTGTTGCTGGCGGACGGGATCAGGATGCACATGAGGACATACCTTTCTTCCCGCCATCATAACGATACCTGGGTTAAAGGGGGACACATCACTGTGAGTCGTCTGGATTTCATCAGGGAAGGTCTCCTGTCGGAATTCATGAACAGGATCAGTATCAGGGCAGGGCTGGATGAGATCAATTACGGGGACGCCCATTTCAGGCGTACGGATAACGCGGAGGCGATCCACAATCCTTTTGTGGGGAACTTCATCATGGATGCTTTCTCTACCGAAGTGTTCGGTGAGGTGATCATCAGGACCGGCGCGTTTATCGGCCTCATCGGGATCTCCAACGGCAAGCTGAACCAGCATGTAACGGTCACTGACCGAACCAATCATGATAATCGAATTTCTTTTTACGGAAAGCTGGGATACGACGACCGGCCGGTTGACGCACTGAGGATCAGGCTCACCGGCTCATGGTACATGAACCGGGGAACCACAACGGGAACAAATCTCTATGGAGGTGACCGTGCAGGATCGAGGTATTATTCGGTGCTGGTACCGGAAGGAGGGGATGATATTTTTACCGGTGGCAGGTTCAATCCCGGATTTCTCCAGGTTGCATCTTTTCAGGCAAATCCATTTGTTCAATTCCGGGGTCTGGAATTTTTCGGCATATATGAATATGTCAGGGGAGGGGAAGCCGATGGGAACGGATCCTATCACCAGGCCGGGGGTGAACTGGTGTACCGGTTTGGAAGAAATGAGCAATTTTACGCAGGAGCCAGGTATAACCTTGTTTCCGGCAGACAGACTGAAAATGCGGCCAACAGAAGCGTCCGCAGGCTGAACCTGGGTGGAGGATGGTTTATCACCCCCCGAATCCTGACCAAGATTGAATATGTACGGCAGGACTATTCAGGTGAAGGCTGGACTGGCCAGCGGTTTCAGGGTGCATGGTTCAGGGGAATGATGATCGAAGGAACAATCACTTTCTGAGCGACACCGGTCCTAATTGTAGAAGATTTCCAGGCGGTTGTCCTCCACATCGGCGGCCTTGAGCAACGCATTGTATGCTTCAAAGTTGCTCCTGGATTCCAGGGCATAGGTGAGCCTGGATACCAGTGCGGGATCAATCGTCTCCGGCATTTCGGGTTCGGTGCGATTGGTCACGGAGATCACAAATACCCCGCTTTCGCCGGCGAGGGGTTCGGAGATCTCGTCCACCGGCAGGTGCATGGCAGCACCGACAATCTTCGGCTCGAGGCCGATCCCGGATACGAATGTATTTGAGAACCTCACCTGTGTGGCTTCCCCCACATCTTCCTGGTGCTCGGAGCCGTACTGAGCCAGGTCGCTGACACCAGTCAGCGCCTCGTTGAGTTGCCGGGCCAGCAGATCGGCTTTCTTCTGTTTTTTAACCTCCTGAACAATCTCCGCCCTCACATCATCCAGCTTGGCATACCCGTCCTCCCTGGCTTCGGTGAGCACCGCGATGATATATTTCTCGTCGCTCTGGCTGAAGATGTTGCTTACGCTGTTCTCTTCGGCCGAAAAAGCCCATTTGATGATCGAGATGGGATCTGTGATACCGGGAATGGATTGCTGGTCTTTTGTAATGTTGGGTGCAAAACGGGGATCCAGGCCGAATTCACGCGCCTGTTCCGTGAATTTCTCAAGGTTTGTGGCCTTGCCTCTGAATTTGACCGCCCGGTTATAATAATCCTGGTTGGTTTCATCACTTGCGTAAATATTCCGCACGATCACAGCCAGCTGGATCTTGCGAACCGGCCTGCTCTGTGCTTCGATCCGGATGACATGCATGCCGAAACCGGATTCAGCGACCACCACATCGCCCGTGGAGTTCTCGAAGCAGGGATTGCTGAATTCGGGGACCATGGCGCCTTCTCTGAACCATCCCAGGTCGCCTCCGATGGCCCTGTTGCTTTCATCGGCCGAGTATTCAAGCGCGAGCTGGTTGAAATTTCCTCCCCGCTCGATCACCCCTCTGAGGCTGTCCGCCAGGTTTTTGACCACCTCCCTGCTTCCCCTGTACTCCTGCGGATTGAGGAGAATGTGCCGGGCCCTTACCGAATCGGGCCGCATCTGAACATCGTGCAGCCTGGCCAGTTTAAAAGAATCCTCTTCCCGGTAAGGTCCGAACACCTCTCCGGTGGAGGCGTTGAAGACAGAATCCCGGATCATTGCAGGTACTTCTTCATAGCTGTAGTACTGCCGGTCAAAAGGCTCATCCGAAACCCCGTTCACGTACCTGGGTACCTCCTTTTCAGGAGTCCTGCCAAATTCCGCCTTCGTCTGTGCCGTCCAGAATCTTGCACTTTCGATATCTTTTTCACTGGGTTCCACTTCGAAAACCACGTACTGGAATGTCCTTGAGGCTTCCTGCAGATAGAGGTCCCGGTGATCACGGTAGTATTTTTTCAGGTCCGACTCTGTAAAAGAGATCTCATCGTCTGTCACCGCCGAATATGGCTTTGAGATATAGACAAAGTCCGCACTCTTCCCCGTTTCCCTCACATGGTCCTTCAGATCGAGAGAAGAAGGCTGGAATCCCTGTCTCACCAGGTTGAAATATTTCTGGCTCATCTTCTCATTGATGATCTCCTGCTCAATGAAGAGCCACCTCTTTTTTTCCTGTGCGAATTGCGGATTGTCCAGTGCATTGAAATAATTGGTCATGATCTCGCGGTTCAGCATGCCTGTTTCCGGATTGGAAAACATCTGCCTCACGATGGGGTGTGGTTCACCAAGGGAGGGATTCCCGGTCAGTCGCATGGCCTGATCGCCCGTGACCATGGTTTTCAGCTCATCTGCGCTCACGTGGATGCCCAAATCCCGGTAGGAACGGTCCATAATGGTCTGCCTGACCATCCTTCTCCAGGTTTCCTGCTGGATCTGCCGCTCCATCTCCGCATCCAGGGACTGTCCCCCTGCATTGAGCTCATAAAACTCGCGCAGCGCTTTTTCGCGATCCATATACTCGGCAACCCCGATGGCTTTCCCGTTGATCTCCGCCACGGTCCGCTTTGAAAAGGCTGATGTCCCCGATCCCAGCATGTCACCCAGGATAAAGGCGAACAGCGCCAGTCCGATCACAATTGCTACCAGCAGTCCTGCCCTGTTTCTTATATTCTGCAATGTTGCCATCTTTCAAATCCGATTATTCAGTGTAAGGTCAAAAAATTTGAGCGTACGAATATAGTAATATTTAGAGGTTTATTAAAAGCGGATCCGGTGAAAATTGTTTCGTCAGGAACGGACCACCCGCAGTTCCACCTGTTCAATGCGGTTTGAGCTGACGCCGGTAACGGTGATCAGAAAATTATCCATCTCCACGTGGACCCCTTTTTCCGGGATGCTTTCATAGTGATAGATGATATATCCGGCCAGTGTGTCATACTCCTCCGACTCGGGGATCCCAAGGAGGTATTTTTCGTTGAGGTAATCGATCTCCAGCCTTCCCGATAGCAGGTAGCGCGATTCATCCAGCTGTTTTTCGATGAGATCGCTGGAATCATGCTCGTCTTCTATCTCTCCGAAAATCTCCTCGATGATATCCTCGGTGGTGATCACTCCGGAGGTCCCCCCGAACTCATCCACCACCACCGCAATGCCCTTCCCCTCCTTGATGAATGAAGTAAGCAGCTTATTGACCGGGAGTGTTTCGGGAACGAACTGCACGGGGATCAGC
>DSDZ01000015.1 GCA_011048475.1 Bacteroides sp.
CATAATAATCCCTGAGTGTATTTCGCTGGGCTATTGCTGAGAATTTCAATGCTGCGATCAGTTTTTCGCTGGCAATGTTCAGTCCATTTTCCTTAAAGGAATGCTTTTTCAGGTTCGGGGGGATCGCTATCGCACCGGATGAAAAAAAGGTGACCCTGACCTGGTCGATCAGGAAATCAATTTGCCATGGATGATCCAGCCGGGTGATGCGGTGATCGGGAAAAACCTTGAGAATGTTCCTTCTGATCTGAGCAACCGGCAGCTCTTCCCCGTCGAATAACAGGTCCAGATCCTCGGATAATCTGTGTTTAATCTGAATGGCCAGCGCAGTCCCGCCCACCAGAATATAATCGGAGATGAATTTAAGGACCGCAAGCTTGTTCAGCACCTGTTGTGTTTTTACCGGCATAAAATCCATATCCACATGATGCTCCATGATCAACCAAGGATTACTTTTTTAAAAAAATTGATATGCTTCTTATGTTTCTCCTGCTCTTTCCAGAGGTTGATCGTTGCCAGGATTTTCTTTTTCTCAACTCTCCTGGCAAGCAGGATCATATCCCTGATTTCACCATATGCAATCACCTGCCGGACGACAATCTCCGGTTTGATGTCTGCATCCTTATCATAAGACCAGAAGAGGTGTGGTGAAAATTCCCTGATATCCATCCTGCCAAGATAGTCAAATCATGGATCAACAGCAAGATTTGACGGGTGTCCCCGGTGATCCGTACTGATCATACTGCTACCTGGCAACAATCTCACGGACCAGCCTGATTCCATCCCCGCTGGTCCTGAGATTTTCCAGGGAGGCACCCGATCCGTCCACCAGTTCAATGGCAGGGAGCCCGCTTCTCGC
Source organism: Bacteroides sp. (assembly GCA_011048475.1). GTDB lineage: Bacteria > Bacteroidota > Bacteroidia > Bacteroidales. The sequence continues at coordinate 860 of DSDZ01000015.1, forward strand.
AGGCTTCCCGTAAAATCCATCGATGGTGAGGTCCGAAAAATCAGAACAATACACGGCATGGGTCATCCAGGGGGGAAGGTCCTCGCCCCAGCTGACGGCAAGGTCACGGATGGAAAGCCTTTCCGTGAACTGGCCGTAGAGGGCGGGGATGTCGTGTTCGAAAATGCCCAGGTCTGTGGTGTGAACAGGTCTCAGGTCAAAATTCCCTCCGTATAAGTCCGTGTACTTACCCCGGGTGATATGAACGGACACATTTTCGATCTGAATATCCTGCAGGGGAGCATCCGGGGTTCCGTACAAAACGATCCCGCTCTCGCTCTCGGCGATGATGTTCCGGAACCGGATGTTTTTCACCGGTCCGGCCGGGTAGTCCTTGTTCTGCCTGATGGCGGAGACATGGATGGGTTCCCCGTTTCCCCACCAGTGTCCCGAATGGAGCCTGTTATTGATGATGATATCGCTGAACAGGATGTTCTCAATGCTTCCGTTGTCCCGCGAAAACACCCCCAGACCCCTGTTGGAACCGTGGATCACCATGTTGGAAAATATGCAGTTCCGGATGGGATTGATCCCGTAGCCCACCCGGATCCCTGCCGAACGGGACTGGAGGATGCAGTTGGTGACGGTCACATTCTCGGCATACCCGGTTTTGTTGCCGTATTCCCTGTCGGTATAGTCGAGCCTGGTGGTGATGTCGCCGCTCACTCCCACCTGGGTTCCGAAACCAGTCACGATGATGGCATCATCGCCCGCCCGGATGTCGCAACCGCAGATCCTGACGTTCCGGGAGGTGGTGCAGTGGATCCCGTCGCTGTTGGGGACCAGCGGGTTGTTCAAAATGGAGATGCCGGTTACCGCCACACCATCACAATCGGCGATCCGGAAGGTCCATACGGGTGAGTCCCTGAAGGTCAGGTCCTTGATGGACACCTGCTCGCACTGTAAAATCACCACCAGCATGCCGGGCCTGTAGTCATAGGCAATGGGGCCGTCTTCGGGGACCGTCCCGGCAGGCATGTAGGCTTCTTTCTGACGGGTGACCATCCTGTTAAAGTCCTTCCCCATATGGGCCCTGTCGGACCGGTGGAAGGAAGATCCCCTTCCATCGATCTCTCCTTCCCCTGAAAGGGTGATGTTCTTTGCCCGGTATGCGAAAAGCATGCCCCGCCTTTGTCCGTCCACCCGGTAGTCGGCCGTATCCAGGCTTCCCACAAGCCTGGCTCCCTGCTGAAGATGGAGTTCCACATTGGATTTCAAAACCATTGTCCCGGTGATAAATTCACCCGCGGGGACGATCACCCTTCCGCCTCCCGCTTCATGGCAGGCATCGATTGCCCGCTGGATGAATGCGGTGTTGACGGTGCTTCCGTCATCCCTTGCACCATAGGCGGTGATGAAATAATCGGACTGGCTGACCCTGCAACCGGCCAGAAGCAGCGCGGACAGGATCAGGAACTGGGTCGTTGGTTTCATTTTATAAGGGATATATTTCAGTGTACCCTCGGTGTATGTGAATGGCTGAAAATTTTAAGCCGGGATCGGTCAGCGAATTATTCAGCCAGGTCGGCATAGGAAATGAGCCTGATGTGGCGTTCTTCGATCACTTTCTTCACCGCATCACTCGTGAACATACGCCTGACCAGGTCGCGGTCCTCATTCACATCTTCGTATCCGGGATGCCCCACCGCCTCCATTTCTGGAGAGGCCACCGCCGGGTGTTCCACGAACAGGTAAGTGTGCCCTTGCTCCAGCTTGTTCAGTCCCCCGATAAAATTGGCGATTCGCTCTTCCAGGGTATCTCCCTTTTCCGCCAGGGGAAAACGTTCCAGCCCGGTTTCAGCTGAAGGGATGTCCAGGCCGTACTCCACGGCCAGTCCCCGATACACCTCACCCACGGCTTCGTCCCATTCCGAGCAGCCCATGTGACATGTAAGGTGGGATATCTGCGGTAGATGCCTGAGGGCGAGCTCGATCTGGGCACGCATTTCCGCTTCGATCTCCTCCAGCTTCCACTGCTGGCTCCGCAGCGCCCTTTCTTCCGAAAATTGTCCGCCCGGCCAGATCACCGGGTAAAAATACCCGTCCTCATCGGTGATGCCGGGTGCATGGGTGAGCGGCCTCCATTTGACCCGGTCCCATTCGCTGGTCAGGGTGATGTGGACACCCACATCCAGGTCCGGGTTTTCCCGGAGCATGGCAACTGCTTCAGGGAACCAGGCACAGGGGACCATGATCTCCACCGACTGCATGATGCCGTCGCGGTAGGATTCAATGCAACCCAGATTGGCTGCATGGGTGGATCCGATGTCATCTCCCCTCACCAGCAACCGGATCTCATGTTGTGAACGGCAGTCCGCACAAAAAAACAGAAGCTGGACTGCAATCAGGAGGGTGGTGATTCTTTGCATCTTTTTAGGTTTTTAGCGGTTCATTTTGTAACATACGGTGTGCCCGATGACGATCAGGCACGCCAGGGCCGTTGGCGGCCGGTCTGCACGGCGGGATCCGCAAGCGCTGCCAGGGTCATGTTGGCATCCTCGACCACCTGGAAATCGTACATACCCACGCAGATGAAATCAACCCCAGCTTTGAATGCATACGGGAAACCCACCTCCGGGTGGATCGCACCTGCGGCCAGGATCTTGAATCCGATCCACGGTGCTTCCAGCTGTCCCATATAGGCGATGGTCTCCCCGGGATTCCGGCACCAGATGTTGTCCATTTCTTCTTCCGGACGGGCCGACCAGTAATCCACGTGGTGGATGGTCTTTACCCAGAAGTCGGGTTTGATCCCCGCTTCCACGCAGGCTTTGATGGTCTCCAGCTTGTGTGCGCCGATGCCTCCGGGGACCCCGTGCCTGCGCATGATCTCCACGCATTCACCCAGCTCGTCCACCCGGCCGGCGGGGACAAAGCGGTCCGAGATCTCTCCCTGAACATAGCAGGCATGGGCACCACCCTGAATGGAGAGCTCAATACCTTTATAAGGATCCTGCTGGTAGCCGCAGTCGGAGATGAACCGGATGTTCCCGCCCTGGGTCCGCCAGTACCTGTTGATGACCCGGTTCAGCTGGGGATTGGTCAGGATGGCATTGATCCCGCATGCCTCGGCGATCTTCAGGGTCTCAAACACCTTCTGGTCGTGGTGGTATGCTTTCACGAGCTTGGAAACATAGATCAGGTCCCTCGAATGGGCCCATCCGCCGATCAGGTTCCCGCCCGCGATCAGCCGGCTGATCTCCAGATCTCCGATCCGGCCCTTCGGCACGCTCCCCTTCAAATCTTTTAATGAAGAAAAACTGAAGTTCTGCAGGGTGGCCCCCGTGGTGGCGTCCGTGTTGCCGGTCAGGAATTTTTCCTCGTAGCTTTCCCATCTGTTTTTCCTTATGGCAGCATAGGTGAAGGCTCCCAGCACAGGGAGGGTGGCCAGCTGCCGGAGCATGACGCGTCGTCCGGTGGCCTGTTTGCCGGCCTCATCCGTTGCCACTGCCGCTTTTAAACCTGCAGGATCACCGGGGACAGGCCTGCGGGCCTTTCGCCTGACGAATTCCAGGAGTCCGTCCAGGCCGATGAAACGACTGGTCGGGATCACCAGGAGCACCACCAGCGCGATCAGCTCGATCAGGTTCTTGTCGATCCAGATATAGTGTCCTTCCAGATAGGCTCCCGTGGAGGAGATGAAAGGCGGACTGGCTACATAGTACAGGGCCAGCAGGAGGATGCCCGACATGGCGGCATACCGTGCCAGGAAGCCCAGCATGAGCCCGAGCCCGATCAGGATGAGTCCCCAGATATTCAGGAAATCCACCACCTGAAGCGCTCCCGGGTGGGTGGCGATCCATTGGAAGGCGCCGGAGAAAAGCCACCTGGAACCCACGAGGTAACTGGCCGAGGTCCAGCCGGGATCCACAAGCTTGACGATTCCTTCATAGAGAAAATGCCAGCCGATGGCCATTCTCAGGATAGAGAGTACCCAGAGGCTTACCTGATTGAGTTTTGTACCGGTGGTCGCGCGCATGGTCCAGTTTGATTGCAGGGTTCGTATGGAATGTGCGTAATTTAAGAAATTCCTCCGCAGGCTGGAAAAGTTCCCCGTTCATTCTTACCTTTAAGAGGCAAATTTGTATCAACATGAGGATCGAAATTTCGGCAAACAGGGAAGAAATGGGCGAATCGGCGGCCGGAGAGGCCGCGAAGGTGATCATTTCTGCCATTGAAAAGAGGGGATATGCCACCATCGTGCTGGCCACGGGGACAAGCCAGTTCGAAGTACTGCACCACCTGGTGAGCCATCCGGGGGTGGACTGGTCACGGGTGACCATGTTCCACCTGGATGAATACGTGGGGATGACGGAAACGCATCCTGCCAGCTTCAGAAAATATATCATGGAAAGGTTCATCCGGAAGGTACCCGCACTGGAGGCCTACCACCTGATCGACGGGGGTCGGCTGGAACCCCTTGAAGAGTGCAGGAGACTCAACGGGATCATCTCAAATTACCAGGTGGATCTGGCCATGGTGGGCATCGGGGAGAACGGGCACCTGGCCTTCAACGATCCTCCCGCCGATTTTGAAACCACTGATCCCTATATCCTGGTCCCCCTGGATGAAGCTTGCAGGAAGCAACAGATGGGCGAGGGCTGGTTCGAAACCCTGGAAGAGGTCCCGGAGCGGGCCATCAGCATGTCCATCCGGCAGATCATGAAATCCGGGCACATCATCTGCTCCGTGCCCGACAGGCGGAAGGCCCATGCGGTGAAGAGCTGCCTGGAGGAACCCGTCTCTAACATCTATCCGGGGTCTATCCTCCGGGAACATCCAAACTGTTCCCTTTACCTGGACCGGGATTCTGCCTTGCTGTTGTCCTCCGTGAAAAAGAATTAACTGGTGACGATGGTTCATTTAATCAGTAAATAAGTTCAAAGACAGGCAGGAATGAAAAGACGCGCATTTCTGAAAACATCCGCTGCGACGGCGGTTGCAGGGTATGCTGCCCGCGGTGTTCTGCTGGCCGGGTCATCTGAAACCTGGGTAAGAGGCATCGCCAATTCCCCCGGAACTTCTGCAACCAGGAAGGAGCCGTTCCGGGGGACTGCCGCCATCAGGCTTGGAGGACCTTTGTTTACTCCGTACGATGATCCCAGCGAGTGGATCCGGGTCCTGAAGGAACTGGGATACCGGGCGGCATACTGTCCGGTTGAACCGGGAACAGATGAAAGTACTGTCAGGGATTACGCAATTGCTGCTGCGAAGCATGATGTAGCGATCGCCGAGGTGGGTGCATGGAGCAATCCGCTCAGTCCCGTCCCCGGTGAGGCTGAAGCAGCGGTAGAAAAATGTATCAGTGGGCTGCAACTGGCGGAGCTGATCGGAGCCCGCTGTTGTGTGAACATCAGCGGTTCAAAAAACGAAAAATACTGGGCCGGTCCGCATGAGGACAATCTGACCGGGGAAACATTCGACCAGGTGGTGGAGGTCACCCGGAAAATCATTGATGCGGTGCAGCCTTCCCGTACCTTTTTCGCCCTTGAGGCCATGCCATGGTCCTTTCCCGATTCCACAGAGACATACCTGCAGTTGCTGAAGGCCATTGACAGGAAGCATTTCGGGGTTCACCTGGATCCTGTCAACATGATCACCTCGCCCAGGGACTATTTCAATAACGGAGTCCTGATCAGGGAGATGTTCACTAAGCTGGGATCCCACATCAGAAGCTGTCACGCAAAGGACATTACCCTCAGGGAGGATAATTACATTCCCCAACTGGAGGAAGTGAGGCCGGGGATGGGTAAACTGGACTACAGCGTTTTCCTTGAAGAGCTTGCCGGGCTGAAAGATGTTCCATTGATGATGGAGCACCTGGAGACTGCCGGGGAGTACCGGCTGGCAGCTTCTCATATCAGGACCATAGGACGTTCTGTTGGAGTTTCAATCTAGGCCGGATCATTTAAAAAGTTCAGAATGATGATTACACCATTTATCTGGAGGTTGCCATGAAGCAATCTGTCCTCTTGCTGATGGTGCTTTCGCTGGTATTCGCCGGTTCATGCAGTGGTCCGCACAACAG
>DSDZ01000351.1 GCA_011048475.1 Bacteroides sp.
GGTGACATCGAGATCATGGTGGAATCCCTGGAGGTTCTGAACCCGTCGCGGGTACCCCCTTTTACCATTGAGACCCGCACCGACGGGGGCGATGACCTGCGGATGAAGTACAGGTACCTGGACCTCAGGAGACTGGTGGTGCGGAAAAACCTGGAGCTCCGGCACCGGATGGCAATGGAAATCAGGAATTACATGAGCGGGGAAGGATTCATCGAGGTGGAAACCCCGGTGCTGATCAAATCCACGCCCGAGGGAGCCAGGGACTTCATCGTCCCTTCCCGGATGAATCCCGGGCAGTTCTATGCCCTGCCGCAGTCGCCCCAGACCTTCAAGCAGCTCCTGATGGTGGCCGGGTTCGACAGGTATTTCCAGATCGTGAAATGCTTCAGGGATGAGGATCTGAGGGCGGACCGGCAGCCGGAATTCACCCAGATCGACTGTGAGATGTCGTTCGTGGAGCGGGATGATCTGCTGGAAACTTTCGAGGGACTCACCCGTCACCTGTTCAGGACCATCAAGGGGGTGGAGGTGGAGCGGGGATTCCCGAGGCTGTCCTATGCGGAGGCCATGGAGAAATACGGCACGGACAAACCGGACCTTCGTTTCGGAATCCGGATCAGTCCGATGAATGAACTGGTGAAGGGGAAGGGGTTCCGGGTGTTTGATTCGGTGGAGTACGCCGGCGGGATCTGCGTGCCCGGATGCGGCGAATACAGCCGCAGGCAGATGGATGAGCTCACCGCATTCGTACAGCGCCCCCAGATCGGGATGAAAGGGTTGGTGTACCTGAAGTACGGAGCGGACGGGAGCCTGAAGTCTTCGGTGGACAAATTTTATGACGAAAAGGCCCTCGGGCAGTGGGTCTCCCTGTTTGAGGCAATACCCGGGGATCTGATCCTGGTGCTGGCGGGCGATCGTGAACTGACTTTAAAAGCATTGGGCGAGCTAAGGCTGGAGATGGGCAAAAGACTGGGACTGCGTGACCCCGGGCAGTTCAAACCCCTCTGGGTGGTGGATTTCCCGCTGCTGGAGTGGGACGGGGAGACAAAGCGGTATCATGCGATGCACCATCCCTTCACCAGTCCCCACGAAGAAGACATCCCCCTGTTCCGGACCGATCCCGGGAAAGTGAGGGCCAAAGCCTATGACCTGGTGATCAACGGGGTGGAGATCGGGGGTGGTTCCATCAGGATCCACGACGAGGAGTTGCAGAAGCTGATGTTCAAGAACCTCGGGTTTACGGAAGAGGAAGCCGGACGGCAGTTCGGTTTCCTGATGGAGGCGTTCCGGTACGGGGCGCCCCCGCACGGGGGGATCGCCTTCGGATTTGACAGGTGGGTGGCCCTGTTTGCGGGGATCGAATCCATCCGCGATGTGATCGCATTCCCCAAGAACAATGCAGGCAGGGATGTGATGATTGATTCCCCTTCGGCCGTTTCCGCTGAGCAGCTCGAAGAACTGTTCCTGAAACTGGATCTGCCCGAAGATTCCCGGATCGCGGAAGGGGACAAAGGATAATCCGGGGGGCTCAGGGGAGATGCTCCCCGAAAAGGGTGGCCGAGGTACATCCGGTGATCCGTACTTTCAGATAATCGCCCGGACGGTAATCCCTTCCCTGGAAGACGACCACCATGTTCTGGGATGTGCGCCCGAACAGGTGCGTTTCCGATTTTTTCGAGGTGCCCTCCACCAGCACCTCCCTGATCTGTCCCACCTCTTTCTCCTTGCTTTTCCTGGAAAGCCTGGTCTGCAGGCTGATGATCTCGTTCAGCCGGCGGGCCTTTGTCTCCGCCGGCACGTCATCGTTGTAACGGTTGGCTGCAAAGGTATCCGGACGCTGGCTGTATTTGAACATGAAGGAGAAATCGAATCCCGCCCATTCCATCAGGCTGAGGGTCTGCCGGTGATCCTCTTCGGTTTCCCCGCTGAATCCCGCAATGATATCGGTGGAAAGGGAAGTATCGGGGAGGTGTTTCCGGATGGCCTCCACCCGGCCCATGTAGTCCTCCCGGGTATACCTGCGCTTCATTCTTCGCAGCACCCGGGTGCTGCCGGATTGCACCGGGAGGTGGATCGCCCTGCAGATATTGGGGTACAGGGCCATCTGTTTCAGGAGACCTTCCGACAAATCCTTCGGATGGGAGGTGGTGAACCTGACCCTCAGGAGCGGATCAATCCGGGCCACCTGCTCCAGCAGGGCCTCGAAGGAGACCCTGTCCCCGTTTTTGTTCCATCGGTAGGAGTTCACGTTCTGTCCCAGGAGGATCACCTCCCGGTAACCCTGTCCGATCAGGGCTTTCACCTCGCCGGTCACGCTTTCCGGATCCCTGCTTCGCTCCCGGCCCCTGGTGGAGGGGACAACGCAGAAGGCGCAGTGGTTGTTGCATCCGCGCATGATGGAGACAAAAGCGGTCACCCGGTTCTTGTCCAGCCTCACCGGAGCGATGTCCGCATAGGTTTCTTCGGTGGACAGCAAGGTATTGATCCCCTTTCCTCCTCCATCCACCTCTTCCAGCAGGGCCGGCAGCTCCCTGTAGGCGTCCGGACCGACCACCAGGTCGACCACTGGTTCCTCTTCCAGCAACTTCTCCTTCAGCCGCTCGGCCATGCAGCCGATGACCCCCACCTTAACCGATCCATGCATCTGTTTGAATTGTCCCAGTTCCCGGAGCCGGGCCCGGACCCGCTGTTCGGCGTGTTCCCGCACCGAACAGGTATTCACCAATATCAGGTCCGCCTCCCCTGGTTTGTCCGTATGCCGGTAATTGCAGCGGCGGAGCACTGCCGCCACCACCTCGCTGTCCGCCACATTCATCTGGCATCCGTAGGTTTCTATGTAAAAGCTTTTTTCAGACACGGGAACAAAGGTAGAAAAAAGGCATTTACCGACAATTTCACCCCGTTCGCCGATTTGCTGTTTACTTGAATGTGATCAGGGCTTAATATTGTTGTAAATTCTAAACTGATGAAAATGGGAGCAGGATTATTCTGGGGTGCGTTCTTGCTGTTGATGGGCATTGCACTCGTAGTTAAAGTAGTTTTCAACCTGGATTTCCCTGTATTCAAGGTGGTGCTGGGTGTTTTCCTGGTACTCCTGGGGATCCGGTTGCTGTTCGGAAAATTCATGTGGCCGTCCCACAATTTTGAGCCGGAGGAGACGATTTTCAATGAAAAGACCTATGATCGGCCCGAATCGGGTAAGGAATACACGGTCCTTTTCGGTAAAGGGGTTTATGATTTCACCGACGTGGATCTGAGCGGAGGTTCTTTCCGTACGAAGATCAGCACCGTTTTCGGGGGATCACAGATCATCATCTCCAGGGACATGCCGGTGCGGATCAAGGCCGACGCTGTTTTTGCGGGAGCTGAACTGCCGGACGGCAACACGGCGGTATTCGGTTCGGCAGTCTATCAGTCAGATTCCTGGTCGCCCGATACAAGCAACCTGGACATCAAGGTGGATGTGGTGTTTGGGGGGGTGCAGGTGATCAGGAGGTAAGCCCTTTCCAAATCGGCGGCAATTTTCTAATTTTGCCGAAAATAAGCACGACGATGTCAGGTCACAGCAAATGGTCTACCATTAAAAGGAAGAAGGGCGCCAATGATGCCAGGCGCGGGAAGTTGTTTACGAAACTGATCAAGGAGATCACCGTGGCGGCAGGAGAGGGGGGTCCCGATCCGGATGCAAATCCCCGGCTCCGTTCGGCCATCCAGAATGCAAAAGGCATGAACATGCCAAAGGACACCATCCAGAGGGCCATTTCCAGGGCCGACAGGGACAGTTCCTCTTTCCAGGAGATCACCTTCGAGGGAATGTTGCCACACGGGATCGGTGTGGTCGTTGATTGCCTGACCGACAACAAGAACCGGACGGTCAGCAATGTCCGCTCCATCTTCAACAAGGGGGGAGGCAGTTTGGGGACCCACGGATCACTGAGCTTTTTATTCGATCGCAAGGGGATCATCAGCCTGTCGAGGGGCGACCTGGATCCTGATGAGTTCCAGCTGGAGATGATTGATGCGGGGGTGGAGGAGGTGGATCTGGAGGATGACACCTTTATCATCACCACCTCCATGGAAGATTTCCATCAGGTGCAGCGGAAGCTGCAGGAGATGGGACTGGAGCCGGACAGCGCGGAGCTGCAGCGGATCCCTGCCGATACGGTCGAGCTTGGCCTGGAGAATGCCATGAAGATCATGCGGGTGATCGAAGAGTTCGAGGATGACGATGATGTACAGGCAGTCTCTCACAACCTGGAGGTATCCGAGGAGCTGTCGGAAGCCATGGGCTGACCGTGAGCAGGCGCTCCGCTTCAGCCGGGGACCGGAACGGAGAGTCCCCTGTTGACAAGCTTTACCCCGAAAACCACCATTCCCACCATAATGCCGGCCATGGCCGCGGTCCGTACCAGGTGGTCCGGATCGTACCAGTTGTAGAAAATGAGCAGTGGTCCGGAAATCAGAAACAACACCGCCGAAAACAACGGGAACCGTTTCAGCCTGATCCTGCTCAGCGCCAGTCCGATGGCGAAAAGACCCACGAAACTGCTCCCGATCTTTCTGAAGAGCTGCTCCTGCCTGAACTGGTCCAGCAACCGGAGCCTGAGTTCCTCGCCGGTCTCCCGGAAATCTTCCGCGGGAATCTCTGTCATGAGCCGGTGAAGTTCCAGTCCCGCGTTTCCCATCAGAAGGAATCCCAGGGAGGCCCCCAGAATCAGGAGCCCGTTCAGGTACTGGAGGGTATGCAGCTTTTTGTGAAATACCAGCAGGTAGAAGGGGATGCACACCATCGTTGCGAAGGAAGTGAACAGCCATGCGATCGAGCTGATCTTCTGATTGTTGATATGTTCGGACAGGTAGAGAAGATCCTCCTGGACAGAAGCGTAGGAGCTGACAAAGCTGAAGTCGAATAAAACGGAGGCCATGTAGACGAACGAGGTGAGATTGATCACCATGCCGGCGGCCACCTCTCGACGCCTGACCCTGGAATTCCTTTTCTGCTCCATTTTGTGAATGTAATCAAAATCTTGATTATTTTTGTCCCACAATTTCCAGGGATGAGATTGACCACACTGTGTATCGCATTTTTGCTGATCCATGTCCTCAGCCTTAACGGGCAGCGGACATCCAGGACGGGTAGCGGGGAGGACCCCCTGACCAGGCTGATGGATCAGCGGGAAGAAGGGGTCCGGATCACGGTGGACAGTCTGCTGCTGGTGAATTATTACAAACACCTGGCACGGAACAGGCAGGTCAGCGGGGTGCCGGGATACCGCATCAGGATCTTTTCCGACAGCGGCATCGGCGCAAAGGAGGAACAACAGCGGGTTCGGGCCAGGTTTCTTTCACTCTATCCCGATGTGGATGCCTATTACCATTACGACGAGCCTTATTTCAAGGTCTATGTGGGGGACTGCAGGACCAAAAGCGAAGCACTGAAGCTGTATGACCGCGTAAAGAACAATTTCCCGAACCCCATCCTGGTGCCGGATGACATCAGGATCAAACAAACCGAATAGAAGATCCTTCCATCCATGACCGACCAGATCAGGCACAAATGCGGGATCGTACTGATAAGACTTCTTAAACCCCTTGAACATTACCAGCTCACCTACGGGTCCTGGCAGTATGGACTGGAAAAGCTGTATTTGCTCATGGAGAAACAACGCAACAGGGGACAGGATGGTGCGGGGATCGTCAGCCTGAAACTGGATGTGCCCCCCGGGAGAAAATACTTCAGCAGGAAACGGATGGCGGGATCCGCGGCCATCAATGACATCTTTGCAAAGATCCACAAGGACCACGATAAAGCAGTACGCAAATTCGGCGAGGCCGTGGAGGATCCCCAATGGGCCAGGATGCACATGCCCTTTGCGGCCGAAGCCTACCTGGGCCATCTGCGTTACGGGACCTACGGCAACGATTCCTCCGACAACCTGCACCCGGTCATGCGGGAGAACAACTGGCGGACGCGGAATCTGGTCATCGCCGGGAATTTTAACCTGACCAATGTGGATGAGCTGTTCCGGATACTGGTGGATCTGGGGCAGTATCCAAAAGAGTATTCCGACACGGTGACCATGCTGGAAAAAGTGGGCCACTTCCTGGATACGGAAAACCAGCGGCTGTTCGACCAGTTCAAGAGCCAGGGGTACTCCAACCGGGACATTACGGAGATGATCGCGGCCCATCTGAATGTGAGGAAGATACTGGAGGAAGCGAGCAAGCGGTGGGACGGCGGATATGCGGTTGCGGGAATGATGGGGCACGGTGACCTGTTTGCCATACGGGATCCCTGGGGAATCCGGCCGGCCTATTATTATTATGACGAGGAGATCGCAGTGGTCACCTCAGAACGGCCCGCCATACAAACCGCTCTGAATGTGTCGTTCGGACAGGTGAAGGAACTTCCTCCGGGACATGCACTGATCATCAAAAAGAAGGGGGAGGTCCTGCTTGAGCAGGTCCGTGAGCCGCAGCAGAAGCGATCATGCTCCTTCGAGCGCATCTATTTCTCCAGGGGAAGTGACAGCGAGATCTACCGGGAACGGAAGAAGCTCGGCGAGCTGCTGGTCCCCGGCCTCCTCGAGGCCATTGACCATGACCTGGACAACACGGTCTTTTCGTACATCCCCAATACCGCCGAATCGGCCTTCTACGGAATGATCAAGGGGGTCGAGGCAACCATGCTGAAAAAGGCGAAGGAAATGCTGAAAGATGCCGGGAATGTGGACAGGGAAGCGCTGACGCGGATCATTTCGTGGCGGCCCAGGGTGGAAAAGGTTGCCATTAAAGATTTGAAACTGAGGACCTTCATTGCACAGGATGAAGGAAGGAAAGAGATGGTGAGCCATGTGTATGACATCACCTACGGAACCATCCGTGCCGGGGTGGACAACCTGGTGATCATCGATGA
>DSDZ01000354.1 GCA_011048475.1 Bacteroides sp.
AGATATGGGCATCGTCCTGCGTAAAACCCCGCACCCGGGTGAGCCCGTGCAGTTCACCGCTCTGCTCGTACCGGTAGACAGTCCCGAATTCGGCCAGGCGGACCGGCAGATCCCGGTAGGACCTGGGTTTGGAACGGTAGATCTCCAGGTGGGCCGGGCAGTTCATGGGTTTCAGCAAGAACTCCTCGCCCTCCTGGGGGGTATGGATGGGCTGAAAGCTCTCTTTCCCGTATTTTTCATAATGCCCGGAGGTGACCCACAGCTCTTTCTGTCCGATGTGGGGAGTGATCACCTGTTCGTAACCGTGCTCCCGCTGGACCTTCTTCAGGAAATTCTCCAGCCGTTCCCTGAGCTGTGCCCCCTTAGGGAGCCACAGCGGCAGTCCCTGTCCGACCCGCTGCGAAAAAGTGAACAGCTCCAGTTCCTTCCCCAGTTTCCGGTGGTCCCTCAGCTTGGCCTGCTCGAGCATTTCCAGGTGCTCCTCGAGCATTTTCTGTTTCGGGAAGGTGACCCCGTAGATCCTGGTCATTTGCTTCCTGTGCTCATCTCCCCGCCAGTATGCCCCCGCCACATTGAGCAGTTTGATGGCTTTGATGGGGGAAGTGTCCGCCAGGTGCGGCCCCCTGCACAGGTCGGTGAAATTGCCCGAATGATAGAATGAGATGGTCCCGTCCTCCAGTTCCCCGATCATCTCCGTTTTGTATTCATCTCCCTTCTCCCCGAAGAAATCCATGGCCTTTTCCTTGCTCACCTCCTCCCTCCGGAAAGGGTGCTTCATGGAGGCGATCTCTTTCATTTTGTCCTCGATCCTGGGCAGGTCCGCATCGGTGATCACCACGTCATCGCCCGGATCCACGTCATAATAAAAACCATTCTCAATGGCCGGTCCGATCCCGAACTTGGTGCCGGGATAGAGCGCTTCAATGGCTTCTGCCATCAGGTGTGCCGACGAGTGCCAGAATGCATGTTTCCCATCCGGATCCTCCCATTTGTTCAGCCTGACGGTTGCATCGGAACGAATGGGCCTGCTGATGTCCTTCACCTCCCCGTTCACGGTGACAGACAGTACTTCCCTGGCCAGGCTGTTGCTGATACTCCTGGCAATATCCAGGCCTGTCACCCCCGCTTCATACTGCTTTACCGATCCGTCCGGAAATGTGATGTTGATCATTGCTTCATTCATTTTGAAAACCTGGCAAAGATAACAATAATGCCTGTATCTTAAAGGTTCTCAAGGATAAAACCGGTCATCCGCGTGTACAGGTGGTAGGTGGTGTTCCCTCCGCTGATGCCGTGGGCCTTGTTGGGGTAAAACTGCATCTCGAACTGCTTGTCGGCCTGAACCAGGGCTTCCGCGAAATCCATGGAGTTCTGGAAATGCACGTTGTCATCCCCGCTGCCGTGGATCAGCAAAAATTTTCCCTGAAGCCCCTCCGCAAAATGGACGGGGGAGTTGTGGTCATACCCTTCGGGGTTTTCCTGCGGGGTCCGCATGAAGCGCTCGGTGTACACCGTGTCATAATACCTCCAGCTGGTGACCGGCGCCACGGCGATCCCCATGCGGAAGAGCCCATCCCCTTTGGTCATGCAGAGGCTGGTCATGAATCCCCCGTAGCTCCAGCCGAAGATCCCGATGCGCTCCTCGTCCACGTAATCCAGCTTTGCGAACCACCCGGCAGCCTCCACCTGGTCGATGGTTTCCAGTTCTCCCAGCCTCATGTAGGTGGCCTTCCGGAATTCCTCACCCCGGCCGTTGGTCCCCCTGTTATCCACACTTGCCACCATGTATCCCTGCTGCACAAGCATCTGGAACCAGGCGGTTCTGCCTCCCCAGGAATCGGTCACATTCTGTGATTCGGGTCCCCCGTACACATAGATGAACAGGGGGTATTTCTTCGCCGGGTCAAAATCCGCCGGCTTCATCATCCAGGCGTTCAGCTCCTGTCCGCTTTCCGTTGACACTGTCAGGAATTCAGATTCCACAAATCCGTACCGGCGGATGGTATCCCTGATTGCCGCATTGTCTTCCAGGACCCTGATCAGTGTGCCGTCCCTGCGGTGAAGGGTGTATTCCGGGGGGATGTTGGCCGTGGAGTGGGTGAGGATATAGTATTCGAACGACCGGCTGAAATCGGCACGGTTCGTTCCTTTCTTCAGGCTCAGCTGCTTTTTTCGCTTCCCGTCCAGCCGGATGGAGTAAAGGTGCCGTTCCAGGGGCGAAACTTCACAGGAGGTGTAGTACAGCAGCCCATCCTTCTCATCATACCCGACGAACTCATCGATGTCGAACGGCCCGGATGTGATGGGGCTGATGACGCCGTTCACAAAATCGTACAGGTAGAAATGAAAGTAGCCATCCCGTTCACTGATCAGTATAAAGTGTTTTTTGTCAGGCAAATAGGTAACTGTGTTGTCCGAAGCTTCTGAAATGAAATATTTGTTTTCCTCCCGGTAGACCACCCGGGATTCGCCGGTGGCCGCATCCGCATGCAGGATCTCAAGCTGGTTCTGCAGCCTGTTCAGGCGCATGATGCTCAGCACCTCCGCATCCTTCGTCCACTTGATCCTGGGTAAGTACAGGTCGGTCTCTTCCCCGGTGTCCATGGTTCTGGTGGTCCCTGATTCCAGGTCGTATACATGAATGGAAACCACCGAGTTCTCTTCTCCCGCCTTGGGGTATTTGAACCGGTAGGCCTCGGGGTATAATTCCCCGAAGATGGTCATATGAAACTCCCTGACCCGCTGCTCATCAAATCGGTAGAAAGCGATCTTTTTTCCGTCGGGCGACCAGTAAAAACCCTGTGCAAAGCCGAATTCCTCCTCGTACACCCAGTCGGGGGCCCCGTTGATGATCTTATTCTTCTCCCCGTCGAAAGTGATCTGCATCTCCTCGGTTTCATTCATATCTTTGACGTACAGGTTGTTGTCCCTTACAAATGCCACCTGTGAGCCATCCGGTGAAATGGTCCCGAGCTGCTGTCTCCCTGTTTCGGAAACCGGACGAAGGGTTTTCTCCTTCCTGTCATAGACCCAGTAATCGGCATAATAGGAGCGGCGGTAGATCCTTTCCCGGTTTGTTTCGATCAGGATCTTTTCCTCGCTTTCATCGAAACTGTACCCGCTGAAGCGGTCGATCCGGTCAGACTGATCCGCATCGAACAGTACCTCCGTCCTTTCCCCGGTTAGGTAGCTGTACTTCTCAATCCGGCTGCCGCTGCGGATGGTATAATGCAATCCGTCTTTCATGGAACTGAGTCCCGACAGCCGTTCGGGTGTAAAGATCCCCTCCCGGTAAATATCGTCCAGGGTGATCTGCCCGGTCTGCTGTCCGGTCAGCATTGCACTCATGCCGGTCAGCAGCACCAGTGTAAAAGTTATTCCTCTGTATATCGCCA
Source organism: Bacteroides sp. (assembly GCA_011048475.1). GTDB lineage: Bacteria > Bacteroidota > Bacteroidia > Bacteroidales. The sequence goes on from DSDZ01000354.1 coordinate 3,396, forward strand.
TCTTGACAATTTTTATAGATAATGATTCCAAAGGAAGAAAAAACAGGTTAGATTTGCAATGCCGCACTTTGGCATGTTATTTGAAAAACATTTTATAAAGTAGAACCTGAAAAACCAGACAGCCATGAAACGCTTGCTATACATATTGTTTATCCTGCCGATTATCCTGGCAGGCTGCCGCAAGGATCCTTACGCAGATGCATTCATTTCGCCCAATCCCGCTTACGTGGGGGAGGAGATCTATTTTGAGAACCTGTCCACCAACGCACAACACTTCGAATGGAACATGGGCGACGGCACCGTCTACACCGGGGTGCACGTGACCCACTATTATGACAACCCGGGCCTCTACCTGGTCAGCCTGAAGGCATTCGGGGAAAAAGGCGGGGTGAGCACAGCCTCCTTCGAGGTGGAGGTGATCGGTGCCACGCTCAAGATCATCGTGAAGGAATACTGGGATGAATACGTGGTCCCCAATGCCAGTGTGATCCTTTATCCCACACGGTATGATTGGGAGAATGAAACCAATCCGGTCAGGAGAACCGACGGCAGCATTGACGAGAAATTCACCAACGGGGTGGGGGAGTGCATCTTCACAGGGCTCAGTTACCAGCGCTACTATGTGGATGTGTATGAGGCGAACCACGACAACTATACGCTGGCAGCGGATGATTTCTACAGATGGATCGAGACCCAGCTCCTGGAGCCGGGATATGACCACACCTTTGTCGCCTACGTGGACTACTACGAATCCACCGCCAAGAAATCCGCTTCCAGGTCGGTTCAGAAGGAGCTGATCCTGAAACAGGAAAGCATCACCAAAGAGAGGCCCCTGAAGGAGAACAAGTTCAGCGAAAAAAGGGAGAAATAATCCGCTAAAAAATAGATGCGGCGACACTGCCGAAACTGAAAAATTCATATATTTGCAGCCCCGGTACCATCCAAGGTTTCGGGGCTGTTCCTTTCAGAGGTATTTAGATATTCATGCCCAGATGGCGGAATTGGTAGACGCGCTAGTTTCAGGGACTAGTGTACGCAAGTACGTGCAGGTTCGAGTCCTGTTCTGGGCACCATAAAAATCCGCAAATAAACCCGCACTTCGTTCTGAAGGGCGGGTTTTTTATTGGTCCTTTCTGGCATTCCGTTTCTCAGTTTCCTTACCAGATATTGATGTCCGTCATGATGCGGGAGATTATTTATTATGTATTTTTAGCAGGTGAACCTGCTTCTGAACACACATCATCTCATGAAAAAAATATCAGAGTTTCACGGTCACCCGCTGACCCGTCGCTCTTTCATTCATTCCGCAGCCCTGACCGGAATCGGTCTCGCCGTTACACCTTATCTTTCATTCGGTCATTCAGGGAAACAACAACAGGTGAGACTGGGAATGATCGGAGTGGGGGGCAGGGGCAGGAATCACCTGCGCAACCTGCTTCAACGTGATGACGTGCTGGTCCCCGCGATCTGTGACATCGACCCCGAAGCAATTGAAAAATCGCAATCCATGATACGCCAGGCCGGTCAAACCCCTGCTGCGGTCTACGACCGGGATGAATATGCCTTTCTGAGTCTCCTGGAACGCCAGGATATCGAAGGGGTTATCATATCAACACCCTGGCTCTGGCACACGAAGATGGCTGTGGCTGCCATGGAGTCGGGCAAATATGCCGGAGTGGAGGTGTCGGCCGCCAATACGATTGAGGAATGCTGGGATCTGGTGGATACCAGTGAATCAACGGGAACTTCTTTGATGATCCTGGAAAATGTATGTTACCGAAGGGATGTCATGGCTGTGCTGAACATGGTGCGCCAGGGTGTTTTCGGTGAGTTGGAGCATTGCCGGTGCGGTTACAGGCATGATCTTCGCGAGGTGAAGTTCAATCCGGGTGTTACATTTGGAGAAGGTGCTCGGGGCGAGGCGAGGTGGAGAACCCGGCATTCCATCTTCCGCAACGGGGATCTGTATCCAACCCATGGGGCGGGTCCTGTGGCCACCATGCTGGATATCAACCGGGGCAACCGTTTTGTCTCACTGGTATCCATGTCCACCAAATCCAACGGATTGCATGATTATATTGTCAATCATCCTGAAGGAGGCGAGGATCATTCGAATGCAGGCATCGAGTGGAAACTGGGAGATGTGGTCACCACAATCATTAAAACCGCCGGAGAAGAAACCATCCTGGTTACACATGATACCAACCTGCCCAGGCCTTATTCATTGAATTTCAGTGTTCAGGGCACAAAAGGGATTGCTGATTTCGATTCCCATACCCGCAGGATATATGTGGAAGGGGTCAGCGAGCCGCATTCATGGGAGGACATGAATGATGGCTGGCTGGAACGATACGATCATCCCCTGTGGAAGCGCTACGGAGGGTATGCGGAAGGTACAGGTCACGGAGGAATGGACTTTTTTGTGGTTCATGCTTTCGTGGAATGCGTCAAGAGGAAAGTCAATCCACCGCTGGATGCATATGATGCCGCAGCATGGAGCGCCATCACACCGTTATCGGAGCAGTCAATTGCCCGGGGAGGCGAACCCATGGAGTTCCCCGATTTCACCCGCGGCAACTGGATCAACAGAAAACCGGTTTTCGCCATGGCGAATGAATATTGATAACACAGAATATCAGTACTTGAAAATTCGAAAATAAATAATCAAAGATGAGCTACAGATTAATTGGACCGTTACCGAAAATTGGGATCCGCCCGGTCATCGACGGCCGGGAAAGAGGTGTCAGGGAAGCGCTGGAAGAACAGACAATGAACATGGCCAGGGCAGCGGCCCGTTTCATTGAATCGAAACTCAGATTCCCTTCAGGGGAAAAAGTCGAATGCGTGATCTCGGAAACCACCATCGGGGGGGTGGCCGATGCGGCCAGCTGTGCCGCTCAGTTTGCCCGGGAAGGGGTAGGCGTCTCCCTCACCGTTACACCCTGCTGGTGCTACGGGACCGAGGTGATGGACAGCGATCCGCTGATCCCGAAGGCGATCTGGGGATTCAACGGTACCGAACGGCCCGGTGCGGTTTACCTGGCCGCGGCACTGGCCGGATATACCCAGAAAGGATTGCCGGCTTTCGGCATTTATAGCCGGCATGTACAGGACGCAGATGACCAGACCATTCCCGAAGATGTGCAGGAAAAGATCCTTCGTTTCGCGCAGGCGGGCCTGGCTGTCGCCCAGATGAAGGGGAAGTCCTACCTCTCCCTTGGATATTCCTCCATGGGGATCGTCGGGTCGATGGTGGATCCGCAGTTCCTGCAGGATTACCTGGGATTGAGGACCGAATTCATGGATATGAGCGAAATAATCAGGAGAACTGAACTGGAGATTTATGACAGGGATGAATACCGGAAAGCCCTTGACTGGGTGAAAAAGCACTGCAGGGAAGGCGAAGATGTCAATGAGAAGCCATCCAGCCGCAAGAGAAAGGACTGGGAATGGGAAATGGTGGTCAAAATGACATTGATCATAAAGGATCTGATGACCGGCAATCCGA
>DSDZ01000274.1 GCA_011048475.1 Bacteroides sp.
CCCTGGGTGTGTAGGTGGAATCGTTGACCACATCCTCGAAAGTGATCGGAACCAGCGGGATCATTTCGCAGGGTGAATAATTCTCCTGCATGGCCAGCAGGTAAAGGAATGGTTTGATGGTCGACCCCACCTGCCTTCTGCCCTGGTATACATGTTCATACTGGAAATAGCGGTAGTTGTGTCCTCCTACAAAAGCCCTGACCTCTCCCGATGACGGATCCATGGCCATGAATCCCGCCCTGAGGATATGCTTCATGTACCTGATGGAGTCCATCGGGCTCATCACTGTATCCACCGGACCATCCCATGTGAACAGCTCCATCCGGACGGGCTGGTCGAATACCTCCAGGATGGAATCCCAGGAAACGCCTGCGTCGTTCAGGTGCTGGTACCGTTCGGTCCACCTCACGGAACGGTACAGGATCTGCCGGGCCTCCTCCCTGGAAATATCCTCAAACGGTGCATTTGGCCTTCCCTTCTTCTCCCTGAAGAAAGCCGGCTGCAGGTAATCCTTCATCTGTGTCTCAACGGCTTCTTCGGCATACTGCTGCATCCGGTTGTTAATGGTGGTAAAGATCTTCAGACCGTCGCTGTAAAGGTTGTACTGTGATCCGTCCGGTTTGAAATTCTTGTTGATCCAGCCGTACAACGGATCGCCGGCCCACCGGAGGGAGTCCCTCCGGTAACGCTCCCATTCAAGGATGCCTGCATTTCTGCCCGGGGGCTGCGGCTTGCTCTTGTTCATGAATTCGGAGAGGAAGATCCGGAAATGCTTCGCGTAGCCGGAGAGGTGACTGGCAAGGTTGTAATCGATGCTGATGGGCTGCTGCTTCACCGAATCCGCGACCTCCGGATCAATATAGCCGTACTTCTCCATCTGGCTGAGGACCGTATTCCGGCGGTGGAACGACCGTACCGGATTGATCCTGGGATTGAATGCCGTGGGCGCTTTCAGCATTCCCACCAGGATGGCAGCCTGGTCCAGGGTCAGCGAGTCGGGGGTGGTGTTGAAAAATGTCCTCGCCGCAGACTGGATCCCCACGATGGACTCGCCTCCGAAAGCCACAGTGTTCAGATACATCACGATGATCTCTTCCTTCGTATAGCTCCTTTCCAGCCGTACCCCGGTGTTCCATTCCTTGAATTTCATCACGGCCATATGGGCGGCCTTCCCGATCCATGTCCTGCTCACGGTGGTATCCCTTGGAAACAGGTTTTTTGCCAGCTGTTGAGAAATGGTGCTTCCGCCTCCTTCATCCCTGCGCAGGATGATCGACTTGACCAGCACCCTTGCCAGGCTTCTCACATCAATTCCCGAATGCCCGTAATACCGCACATCCTCGGTGGCGACCAGGGCATCCACCAGGTGCGGGGAAAGTTCCTGGTAGTCCACGAAGGTGCGGTTCTCGATAAAATACTTACCGAGCAGCTCACCATCCTCGGTGATGATTTCCGAGGCGAGGTTGGTCTGCGGGTTTTCCAGTTGCTCGAACCCGGGCATGAATCCCAGTTTCCCGTTTCCGATCAGGATCATGATGACAACGAAGGCGAGAATGGGCAATGCGAAGAGGGACCAGAGGATGATCAGATATTTCCTGGTCTTGGTGGGTGTAAGCACCATGGGCTGCTGTGTTTGCATCAAAAATACAATTATTTATTCCAAAATTTTGATGATGGACGCTCATTTGACTTATTTTGTGGTCTATTTGAAAACGAGGGAGCGTGGAAAAAATGATAGAGAATCTTGTAATTGTTGAGTCTCCTGCAAAGGCCAGGACCATTGAAAGGTTTCTCGGAAAGGAATATACGGTCAAATCAAGTTTCGGTCATATCCGTGACCTTGCCAAAAAAAACCTGGGGATCGATATTGATCAGGGATTCCGTCCCACGTATGTCATCCCCCCTGAGAAAAAGAAGGTGGTAAAGGAACTGAAGGACCTTGTTAAAAAATCCGGCACCGTGTGGCTTGCCACCGACGAGGACCGTGAGGGAGAAGCCATTGCCTGGCATCTTTACGAGGAGCTGGGACTGAACAAAGAGAATACCCGCCGGATCGTGTTTCATGAAATCACCAGGGATGCCATCCGGGATGCCCTTCAGCACCCGAGGTTCATAGATCTTGACCTGGTCAATGCACAGCAGGCCAGGAGGATCCTTGACAGGCTGGTGGGATTTGAACTCTCCCCCCTGTTGTGGAAAAAGGTCAAGCCGTCCCTTTCGGCCGGACGGGTGCAATCTGTGGCCGTGAAACTGATTGTCGAAAAAGAGAGGGAGATCCAGGACTTCTCCCCCAGGAAATATTTCCGGGTCACAGCCCTGTTTTCCGCTCCGGATGGAAAAGAGGGTTCAGGTCATTTCAGGGCCGATCTTTCCAAACGTTTCGACACCCTTGAGGAAGCCCGCGGTTTCCTTGAGAAGTGTAAGAAAAGTATTTTCACGGTGAAGGATGTGGAGATGAAACCCGTAACCAAGTCGCCCGCTCCTCCCTTTACCACCTCGACCCTGCAGCAGGAAGCCAGCCGGAAGCTTGGTTTTTCTGTGAACCAGACGATGAGTGTGGCGCAACGGCTTTACGAGTCGGGGAAGATCACCTATATGAGAACCGATTCGGTGAATCTGTCCAAACTGGCCATCGGGACAGCGGCAAAGAAGATACGGGATACTTTCGGGGAGAAATACCTGAAATCCAGAAATTTCACCACACGCACCAAGGGGGCCCAGGAAGCGCATGAAGCCATCAGGCCCACATACATGGACCATGCCGAAGTGGAAGGCAGCCGGCCGGAGCAGAAGCTCTATGAACTGATCTGGAAACGGACCATCGCCTCCCAGATGAGCGAGGCAAAACTTGAAAAGACCACCGTCACCATCAGCATTTCCGGTGCTCCGGAGAATTTTGTGGCCACGGGAGAAGTTCTCAAATTTGACGGTTTCCTGAAAGTTTACATGGAATCCAGTGATGAGGACCAGGAAGAGGAATCCGGGGGCCTGCTGCCCCGGCTGAAAGTGAGTGACACGCTGGCCCGCGAGGAGATCGAAGCCATGGAACGGTCCACCAATCAGCCTCCGCGGTACACAGAAGCCAGCCTGGTGAAGAAAATGGAGGAACTGGGCATCGGACGCCCGTCCACCTATGCGCCTACCATTTCGACCATCCAGCAGCGGGAATATGTGGTCAAGGAAGACCGACGCGGCAGGGAGAGGGACATGCACCGGGTCGTGCTCAAAAATGACACCATCTCCCAGGAGATGGTCAGGGAAAAGTACGGGTTCGAGAAGGGTAAGCTCTTTCCCACCGATATCGGCATGATCGTCAATGATTTCCTGGAACAGCATTTCAGGGAGATCATGAACTACAACTTTACAGCCAACGTGGAGAAGGAGTTTGACGAGATCGCGGTGGGGAAGGCGAACTGGCCGAATATGATCAGGGACTTTTATGATCCCTTCCATTCCAGGGTGGAATCCACCACGGTGCAATCTGAAAAGTCAAAAGGGGAGAAATTGCTCGGAACGGATCCGGGAACGGGAAAGCCGGTCACCGTCAAGATCGGCCGGTACGGTCCCATCGCCCAGATCGGGGACGCCGGGGATGAGGAAAAACCCCGCTTTGCAAGTCTTCGAAAGGGCCAGAGCCTGGAGACCATCACACTGCAGGAAGCACTCGATCTGTTCAGGCTTCCGAGGACCCTGGGCAACTATGAAAATGACGAGGTGGTGGTCGGTGCGGGCAGGTACGGTCCCTATATCCGCCACAAGTCCAGTTTTTACAGCCTCGGCAAGGAGGACGATCCATACCAGGTGGGCCTTGGCCGCGCCGTTGAGATTATTGAGGAGAAGAAGCTGCAGGAGAAGAACAGGACCATCAAACAGTTTCAGGAGGAACCGGAACTGCAGATCCTGAACGGCAGGTATGGTCCGTATATCTCTTTCAAAAAGAAGAACTACCGGATCCCCAGGAGCAAAAACCCCTCAGAACTTACCCTGGAGGAATGCAGGCAGTTGATTGAAAAAGCTGATGCAAAGTCAAACAAGGGGACCTCATAAACGGACAAATCAATGGACCTCAACGGTTATTTCGATCCTGTGAGCCTGGAACGGCCCCGGTTCGGATACCTCCCGGAGACCGAGACCTTCAGTCACCACATCTCGGTCCACACCCCCGACCGGCCGATCCGTGAGCTGGACAGGTTCCAGGTGGCCATTTTCGGGGTGCCCGAAGATAAAAACGGTTGTATCAGGGGGAGCGGGAAGGCCCCGGATCATGTGCGCGGCCAGCTGTACCGTCTCAGGAAAATGAACCGCAACCTGAAGATCTGCGATCTGGGAAATGTGAAGAACAGCGGTCAGGTTAACGACTCCTATTATGCGGTCCGGGATATCCTTCTGGAGCTGAAGGAACGACAGATCGTCGCTGTGATGCTGGGCGGATCCCAGGACCTGAGCAGGGGGGCATTTCTTGCCCTGGAAAAATCGGAGGGGATGGACCAGGTGCTCACCGTGGATTCGATGCTCGATTTCACCGTACCGGGGGACGAGCCGGTGGACTCCAGGAATTACCTGAACCAGCTGCTCCGTCCTGCACAGGGTACGCGGTTCAGTTATGTGAACCTGGGCCACCAGGCGTATTTCGTGACAGGCGACCAGCTGGACATGCTGGAACGCACATACCTTCAGAGCATCCGGCTTGGGGATGCGCGCAACAACCTGCAGCTTACCGAACCCCTGATCCGTGATTCAGCATTTGTGGGCATTGACATGGGTGCCGTGAGGCACGCCGATGCTCCCGGGGCATCCATTGCCTCGCCCAACGGCTTTTCGGGCGATGAGCTTTGTCAGATCACCAGGTATGCAGGACTCAGCGAAATGGTGAGGACCATTGGCTTTTTTGAGTTGAATCCTTCCTCGGACCTGAACGATCAGACCGCCCATCTCGCCGCGCAGGCAGTATGGTATTTCATTGAGGGTGTTGCACACCGGATCAAAGAGCATCCCCTGGATACGCCTGAACACCTCAAAAAATTCATCGTCAATCTGAATGCCGCCGGACACGACATCATTTTCCATAAAAGCACGCTCTCAGACAGATGGTGGATGGAAATTCCGGTAAAGAATCCCGCCACAGGGTATAACTTTTTTGTTTCGTGTTCGTATGAAGATTACCAGCAGGCCTGTAACCAGGAGATACCGGACCGCTGGTGGCGATATTTGCACAGGCTGGGTAATGAATCAGAATAAATTCCGTTTTATTTTCAGATTCTGTGCGGATAATTTTGAACGGATTGCGCTTTGAATCATGCACATGGTTATGAACATTCTGCTGTTAACTATATTTGTCTGGCACTTATATTTTTGTTTAATTTACAGGATTGTACAAAGCAAAGCAATGAAAGGTGTTACAGCCTTTCCGACGACCCATGAGAAAACCGGTTGCCATCCTCGTTTTTAGTATATTATCGCTGAATATCATGTCACAGCAGGATCCCAAATTCAGCCAGAACATGTTCCTTGTCCCCGTTTACAATCCGGGGGCCATGGGAAGTGCTGACAGGATCTGTCTGGCGGCCGCTTTCAGGAACCAGTGGACGGGACTCCCGGATGCTCCCATCACCACCAGCTTCTCAGCCCATATGCCGCTGAGGTTTTTGGGACGGACCCACGGGATCGGCATCAACCTGATGAATGACAACCTCGCTTTCAACAATGATTTTCTGTTCAGCGCAGCCTATGCATTCCGGATCAGCCTGGGCAGGGGCAATCTGGGGATCGGCACCAGCCTGGGTGTGGCCAACCAGTCCCTCAATCCCACATGGGACTGGGGAGACGGGGTGATTAATGAAGGGGATGAATACATCCCGAAAACCGGCGGAAGTGTTTTCGGTTTTGACATGGGCCTGGGGGTCTATTACAATACCGATGATTTCTTCGTGGGGGTCTCCACCACACACCTGAACCAGACCTCCTTCGATTACCCGGAACAGTACGCAGAGACAAAACTGATCAGGCATTATTACCTGCAGGCAGGGTATAACATCCAGCTGACCAATCCCATGTTTGAGATCATGCCCTCTGTCATGCTCCAGACGGATGTGCGGTCCAACCACATTTATCTGAATACCAATCTCCGATACAATAAAAGGTTCTGGGGAGGAGTTTCTTATTCTGTCGGGGGTGCCCTGACGGCGCTTGTGGGGGTGGAACTGTTGAACGGGATCATGGTCGGTTACTCCTATGATTTTGAGCTGTCGCCCCTGCTGAAGTATAACAGCGGATCTCATGAAGTCACGGTTCGATACTGCTTCGACCTGGGGATTGACAGGAGTCCGCAAAAATATGAGAGCATCAGATTTTTATGAAATTTATCTATATTTAAACTGAGCTTTATATCATTGATTAAAATTGATAAACGTCTGTTTTCGCATTTTTTAACCACTTGACTATGAAACGAAAAGTCGTCTTAGTTGTCCTAGCGGCAATAATTGCAGGTTGCAGCACCTACAACAACGGAGAACTGGTGGGTGTTCCGGGAAGGAAGGCGTACGCTGAGCCCGATCCATACGGGATGGTCCCCATTCCCGCCGGATCGTTCCTCATGGGACCGAGCGACCAGGATGTCACCTGGACCCAGAACGCCATGAACAGGACAGTCGCAGTGGATGCATTCTGGATGGATGAAACCGAGATCACCAACAATGAATATCGCCAGTATGTCTACTGGATCCGTGATTCGATCATCCGGAAAGAACTTGCGATCCAGGGAGTGGAAGATTTCATCGCCAAGGACAGGGAAGGCCAGCCCCTTGAGGACAGGGAGGGTGAGCCGATCATCAACTGGGATGCACCCCTTGACA
>DSDZ01000275.1 GCA_011048475.1 Bacteroides sp.
GTACTGTCCGTCGGCATTTACCCAGTCCAGGTTCATCACCTCCCCGGTCAGGTGTCCGTCCATTCCGATTTCCTGAATACGGTTGATGTACTGTCCCGGTTTGATCAGCAGGTATGGGGTTCCGTCTTCGTCCACGAACACCGAGTTGTCATATCCGGTCGGTCCTGTCGAAGCAGTTCCCTGCATCTTGACGGGAGCTGACCAGGGTCCTGCCGGATGACCGGATTTGCAGAAGTACTGACCGCCTCCGGCGGTGTTGGAAAAGTAGATCCACCAGGAGCCGTAGAAGTAGGTGATGGCTCCCTGCCAGATACCGGCCTGGGGTTCATCGCTGATCAGGCCGCTCCAGTCGGAGGGGACTACCCGGCAGATCTCTTCCCAGTGCACCAGGTCTGTGGAGTGCAGAACGGGGAGGTAAGGAGTGAAATGGAAGCACGAACCGCAGGCATAAAAATCATCACCGTCCCTGAACAGCGTGAGGTCGGGATGATCGCCTGGAAGGACGGGATTGACGAAGGTTCTTACCTGCCGGTAGGCTTCCTGCTGGGCATGTGTAACTTCATGCAGCGGAAGCAGGAACAGGACCAGGAAGATAGTATTTTTTTGAATCGGTATTTTCATGCATGTTCATATCTCAGTAAATGCATAAGCCGGGGACCCGTCGGGGCGGGCCCAGTCCGGCAGGGTCCCGATCCGTTAATTCCGGCTCCGGCCCGGTAATTCTCCGTCACCGACCCTAAAGGGAAACCATCACCGGGTCGCCCAGACCCAGTTTTTTCAGCTCGGGCACCTGGGTCTTCGCATCGCCGGCAATGACAAAATACATTTTTGAGGGATCGATGTACCTGTTCACCAGCTCCCTGTGTTTTTCCGCGGTCAGGCCGCGTACGAATTCCTCTTCCTGCTTGATGTAATCGTGCGGCAGGCCGTACTGGCTGACCGTGCTCAGCATGTCCAGCAGTGAACTTTGCGTTTCGAACGCCCTGGCATTGGATTTCAGCAGGGCATCCCTGGTGAATTCGATGTCCTCCTGTGCGATCCCCTCCCGGTACCTCTCCATTTCTTCCTTGAAGATCTGCACCGATTCGAGGGTGGCTGTGGTGCGGACACTGGAGCTGGCGGAGAAGGTCCCTGCATATGACCCTCCCGTGAAGCCGGTCCGCGCTCCGTATGTATAGCCTTTCTCCTCCCTGAGGATCAGGTTCACGATCCCGTTGAATGAGCCGCCGAGCTTGAAATTAGCAACCGTGGCGGGGTAAAAGTCCGGATGGGTCCTGGGGATGGCGATGTTGCCGATCTGGATCACCGATTGTTTTGCCCCGGGGAAATCCACAAAATAGATCTTCGCCCGGTCGGGATTCTCCGGTACTTCGATCTCCGGAAAGGCGACATCCTTTTTCTCCCACTTTTCCTCCAGTGAGGCAAGGGCTGTTTCCACCCTCCCCCTGTCAATATCTCCCACGATATGGAACCTTGCCAGGGAAGGCGAAAGGTTTTTGTGATAAAAATCTTTGAGGTCTTCGATGGTGATTCCGGGTACGGTTTCCTCGGTTCCGCTCAGGGGGATCGAAAGAACATGATTCTCTCCGTACATCAGCCTGTCAAGGGTACGTGTTGCCATATAGCCCGGATTGGCTTTGTTCCTCGGGAAGGAATTGATCACCTGTTCCTTTGCCAGAAGGAATTCAGCGCTGTCCCACCTGGGCTCCATCAGCATCTCCTCCACCAGTTCAACTGTTTTTTCAAAATTCCTGGACAGGGTATTCACAGAAACCACGATGGCTTCATCCCTGGCACTGATCCGGATGGAAGCACCCAGCAGGTCGATGGCCTCCTCCAGTTCCTCCGGGGTCCTGTTGGCCGTGCCTTCATTCATCAGCTGCGCCATCAGACTGGCGGTCCCCGCCCTGTCCGGGTCTTCCAGCAGGTGGGAGCCGTCAATCTCGAGGGTGTACCTGACAATCGGCAGTTCATCGTGGGTGATCCCCCAGATCCGGATCCCGTTATCCAGTTCGCCCGTCCAAATTTCCGGCAGGGTGATCTCCGGATCGGGACCGATCGCTGGGGCTGACGACCTGTCAAAGCTGGTTTCGGTCTTGGCAATGACTTCTTCCCCGGCGAACTGCGACTGGTCCACCTCTGTCGCCTGAAGCACATCCTCCTCGACCACACCGGCATCGACCGATCCTTCTGCCGCGAGTTCGGGTTTTCCGCGGGGGACAAAACTGGTGGCCACGTAGGGTTTCCCCTGGATGTATTGTTCATAGACCCTCATAATGTCGGCGACGGTCACCTCCCGGATCCGCCGCAGGTCCTCGGTGACGAATCCCGGGTCGCCGGCATACTCGTTGTACCTGGCCAGCTGGAATGACTTGCCCAGCACCGAGCTCATGCCGTTGTAGAAATCGGTTTCCAGTCCCGCTTTGATCCTTTCCAGGTCATTGGCGGTGATCCCCTCCTTCTCAAACAGTGCAAATGCTTCGAAAACCGCCTCCTCGGCCTCCGCAAGGGAGAAGCCCGGGTAAGCATTCACGGAGATATTGAATTTTCCGGCCAGTTCCGAGGCGTTGTTATATACCCGGGCCCTGGCTGTCAGCTTTTTCTCTTTTACCAGCACCCTGTAAAACGGGGCCTTCTTGCCCCTGCCCAGCAGCTGTCCCAGGAAATCGAGCGCATAGGCATCGGGGTGATACTGTTCCACAGTCGGCCAGACCATGGTCAGTTCGGGGGTACGCGCAAAATTATCTTCATGGTACAGTTTCTTTGTCTCCGCGAGGATAACGGGCAGCGGTTCCGGATCGTCCACTTTTTCACCGGCCGGTATTTCACCGAAATATTTTTCCACCAGCGCCTTAACCTCCTGCGGATCGAAATCGCCCGCGATGGTCATGGTTGCATTGTTGGGCACATAGTATTCTGCATGGAATTCCTTCACATCCTCCACGGTGGCGTTGAATAGATCTTCCATCTCACCGATCACCTGCCAGGAGTAGGGATGGCCCTCCGGGAAAAGGTTTTTGTCGATCACGTAACTGGTGTGGCCGTATGGCCTGTTGTCGTAACTCTGCCTCTTCTCGTTCTGCACCACGTTCTGCTGGTTTGCAAAGGCAGACTCGGTTACGGTGTTCCGCAGGTACCCCATCCGGTCGGATTCGGCCCAGAGAACCATCTCCAGTGCATTTTTGGGCACCACTTCGAAATAGATGGTGCCGTCCTTGTTGGTGCCTCCGTTCAATGTTCCGCCGGCACCCTGGATGAGTTTGAAGAACTGGTCCTGTCCCACGTTTTCACTCTGCTGGAACATCATGTGTTCGAACAGGTGGGCAAAGCCGGTGCGGCCGGGGACCTCCCGGTTGGAACCCACATGGTACTGGATGGCCACTGCCACGATGGGATCGGACACATCCCGGTGCAGGATCACATCCAGGCCGTTGTCGAGCTGGTACTTTTCGAAGTCGATTTTCAGTTCACTATCCTTTTCCTGAGTTGCACAGGCTCCCGTCAGAAGGGAAATGATCCCTGCCAGGATCAACATACGTGGATTCATGATTGATTGGATTTTGGTTGGTATTTTTCGGTTTCGCACCGTAAAAATAAGAAAATCGTGGTTTTTTCCCGTTGAGGCAGATAATCCGTTTGGAGCCGGGGAGCCGCGTGTGCTTTCAGCCCCTGTTTTTGCGGCTTGATTAATTTCCGGCGATCATTAACTTTGTCAACGGACGCCTGAAATGAAAACACAGATCTACTATTTCTCGGGGACGGGGAACTCCCTGCACATTGCCCGAGAATTGAAAAAAAGAGTTCCCGGCAACACCCTTGTATCCATGGTCGCGGCCTCTGCAGCGATATCTGCCTGTCGGGCAGGATCAACATGTCGGGGGACAAACCGGTCTGGGACAAACAGACAGCCTGCATCTTCTGCTTTGCCTGCATCCACTACTGCCCCGCGCACGCAATACAGATCAGGCGCAGCAAATCGGCCGTCAGGGGAAGGTATCATCACCCGGAGGTATCAGCCGGGGATTTGATCCATTCTGGCGGATGATTCGTATCTTTAGATATTACACCTAACGAATTTCATATGGCAGGAAAGACCGGTCCGGACAGTCCCGGGCAGAAGCGCGCCCCGGCGAAAACCGGCGATGTGCGCACGGGAATGGATGTGAACTCACTGAAATTTGCCATCACCGAGCATCTGTTTTACCAGCAAGGCAGGAATATTGTGAACACTTCCCTGAATGATCTGTACATGGCTGTCTCGTTCACCGTGCGTGACCGGCTCAGGCAGCGCGAGCACAGGACCATGAATGCGGTGTTTGAAAACAGGCATACCCGGCTGGTCAGCTACCTGTCCGCCGAATTCCTCCTGGGACCGCAGCTGGGCATCAACCTGATCAACCTTGGGATTTACGATGTGATGAAGCAGGCAGTTCAGGAGCTGGGGTTTGATTTCGATGAGGTGCTTGCACAGGAGGAGGAGCCCGGATTGGGAAACGGGGGACTTGGCCGGCTGGCTGCCTGTTATATCAACTCCCTGGCTGCCCGGGAGATCCCAGCCATCGGGTATGGGATCCGTTATGAATTCGGCATCTTCGACCAGGTGATCCGGGATGGTTGGCAGGTGGAAATCGCCGACAGGTGGCTGCGGTTCGGAAATCCCTGGGAATCGGCCAGGCCAGAGCTGTCGGTGAACGTCCGGTTCGGCGGGCATACCGAGCGGTATGTGGATGCAACCGGACGTGCCTGCGTCATATGGAAACAGGATTATATCGTCAAAGGGGTGCCCTGGGACACTCCCATCATGGGTTACAATGTGAATTCCTGCAACTTTCTCCGCCTGTGGCAGTCTGAGTCTGAGGAAGCATTCGACTTTTCCTCCTTCAACCAGGGGGACTACTACAGGGCGGTGGAGTACCAGGTGAAGTCGGAAAATATCTGCAAGGTGCTCTATCCCAATGATGAGATGATCGAAGGGAAAAAGCTGCGCCTCAAGCAGCAGTACTTTTTTGTTTCGTGTTCACTGCAGGACATGATGAATATCCATGTGAGAACAGGTGGCAAACCGGAGGAATTTCATCGACGTTGGGCCGTCCAGCTCAACGACACCCATCCGGCGGTATCGGTGGCCGAGCTGATGCGGATCCTTGTGGATGAGTACATGATCGACTGGGATACGGCATGGGATGTCACCTGCAAGACATTCAGCTATACGAACCATACCCTGCTTCCGGAGGCCCTTGAAAAATGGTCGGTCGGCCTGTTCAAATACCTGCTTCCCAGGTTACTGGAGATCATTTATGAGATCAACCACCGTTTTCTGGCTGAAGTGAGCGTGCGGTTCCCCGGCGATGAAGGCAGGCTGTCGCGCATGTCCCTGATCGATGAAAGCGGGGAGCGCTACGTCCGGATGGCCAACCTGGCCTGTGTGGGCAGCTCCGCCATCAACGGGGTGGCAGCCCTGCACACGGAACTTCTGAAGAAACATCTGCTGCACGACTGGGTGGAAATGTATCCCCACCGTTTCCACAATGTGACCAACGGGGTAACTCCGCGCCGTTTCCTGCTGCTGAGCAATCCCGGTTTGAGCAGGCTCATCACCGATTCCATCGGGGACAGGTGGCCGGGCAACCTGGACGAGCTCCGCAAACTCGAGCCTTTTGCGGGTGATGCCGCTTTCAGGGAAAAATTCAGGAAGGTCAAACTGGAAAACAAGGAACACCTGGCAAAACTGATCAGGGAAAGAACGGGAATTGCGGTTGATCCCTCTTCCATGTTCGATATCCAGGTGAAGCGGATCCATGAATACAAGAGACAGCATCTAAATGTACTGCATATCATTTCGCTGTACCTGCGAATCAAGGATGATCCCGATATTGACATGGTACCGCGCACATTCATTTTCGGGGGGAAAGCCGCCCCGGGATATGATACGGCAAAGCGGATAATCAAACTGATCACCTCGGTGGGGGATGTGGTCAACAACGATCCCGATGTGAAGGACCGGCTCAAAGTGGTTTTCTTCCCCGATTTCAATGTCAAAAACGGTCAGCATATCTATCCGGCGGCAGATTTGTCGGAACAGATCTCCCTGGCGGGGAAGGAAGCCAGCGGGACGGGCAACATGAAGTTTGCCATGAACGGCGCACTGACCATCGGTACGCTCGACGGTGCGAACATCGAGATCAGGGAGGAAGTGGGGGAGGAAAATTTCTTTTTGTTCGGGCTTACCGCCCCACAGGTGGAGGAGACCAGGCGCAGCGGCTATGATCCGGGATTTATCTACCGTTACAACGAAGGCCTCCGCAGGGTCATCGATCTGATCAGTTCAGGGACCTTTTCCGGGGGCGACGGCACGCTGTTCCGATCCGTCACCGATTCACTCGTATGGCATGACCCTTTCATGCTGATGGCCGATTATCCCCTGTATACGGTCTGCCAGGACCTTGTCTCCGGCACCTGGCGGAACACCGGCCGGTGGGACACAATGGCAGTCATGAACGTTGCCAGGACCGGAAGGTTCTCCTCGGACCGGTCCATCCGGGAATACTGCGAAAGGATCTGGAAAGTGAAACCGTTCAGGATGAAGTAAATACATGGGGATAATTTAATTTGCATTTAAAAGGAAAATCGCATATTTTTATGAAACTAAATGTTCATACATTTGAACATATCGGTTGTAGAACGTTAACTACCTTTATTTACAAACTTTAACCAATCATCCATGAAAAAGCTTCATTCCATCTTCATCATTACGGCGATCCTGGCCGTGGGGATCGTCCTCGTCGTTTCTTCCTGCAAAAAGGAGGAAGAACCGGTCCCGACCACCATCACCCTGGACAAGACGCAGAC
>DSDZ01000267.1 GCA_011048475.1 Bacteroides sp.
AGACACCATTATCGGGATCAAGGGACGGGTCGGATTTGAAGCGGCTGCCGCCCGGCTGATCATCGACGCCCACCTGGCACTGGAAAAACATGTGCTCACCCGCTGGCAGCTACACTGGAAAGAGCAGGTGGGCAACTGGTACGGGATGTTCGTCCATGAGGCACAATACCTGGAACCGGTCATGCGGGACCTGGAGCAATTCCTGGAATCCTCACAGAAAAATGTGACGGGGAAAGCGAAGATCAGGATCAGGCCCTATCATTTTGCGGTCACAGGCGTGGAATCCCCCTTCGATCTGATGAATCCGGAATATGCCTCCTACGGGGAAATGAACCGTGCCTGGACGGCTGCAGAGGTGGATGGTTTTACAAAGATCCTGGGAACCCAGCAGCGGATCTGGTATGCAGTCAACGGATCCTCGGAGTAACAAGATAGGAAATGAAAGCAACGGAAATGAAGATAGGGATCATCGGGGCGGGCAACATAGGCTGTGCCCTGGCAAAAGGACTGGTTGCATATGGAAAGATGGTTCCTTCACATGTGTATCTGTCCAGGAAGCGGACCGGCCTGCTCTCTGATTTTAAAACGCATGGTTATCAGGTTACAGACAACGAAACACTTCTCTCATCCTGCGATGTCATCATCCTGGCAGTTCTTCCGCACCAGGCGAAAGAGATCCTGCATTCAATGGCGCCCAGGCTGAAGGAAGGGGAAAAAACACTGATCAGCACGATTGCCGCGGTGACCATCAGCGAGATCCGTCAGTGGTGCGGGTGCAGTCTCCCCATGGCCAGGATCATGCCCAACATTGCCGTTGAATACGGCGCTTCGATGACCTGTATCGCCGGGGAGGATGAAGTGGCCGTTCAGCTCGCCCGGCAGCTCTTTGAACCGCTCGGACAGGTGATGGTCATCAGGGAACAGCTCATGCCGGCTGCCACCGTTCTGGCTGCATGCGGCATTGCCTTTTTTCTCAGGTTCATCAGGGCGGTATCCCAGGGAGGGATTCAGATCGGTTTCCATGCGGACGAGGCAGGACTGATCGCGGCACAGACGGCGAGGGGCGCTTCAGAGCTGCTCATGAAGACAGGGCACCACCCGGAGACTGAAATAGACCGGGTCACAACACCGATGGGATGCACCATTGCGGGACTGAATGAAATGGAGCACTTCGGACTCACATCGGCCATGATCAAAGGAATTCTCAAATCCCATTCGGGGATCGAAGATCTGAAATGAAAAAACACTCCTCACATATCGCGCTGCTGGCTGAAATGATTGCCATCCCGGCATACAGCCGGGAAGAGGAAGCCCGGGCTGATTTCCTCGAGCAATATTTAGTGTCCCGGGGATTCAGCGTGCAAAGAATTCATCAGAATCTGCTGGTGGGTGCACCCAACGGATCCCTGTCACCCGCCGGAAAAATAGAGGCGAAACCGCGGATCCTTCTGAATTCACATATGGATACGGTGAAGCCTGTGGCGGGCTGGAAGAGCGATCCCCTTCGGCCCCAGATCGGTCCGGACCGGATCACAGGTCTGGGCAGCAACGACGCGGGTGCCTCTGTAGTGGCCATGATCGCCACCTATGAGCAACTTTCCGTCACACTGAACAGGGACATGGATCTCTTGTTGCTGATCAGTGCCGAGGAGGAAATTTCAGGCCCCGGTGGAATTAGCGCCGTCTTGCCACTGTTAGGGGAAATTGACGGGGCGATCGTGGGGGAACCCACCGGGATGCAGCCGGCAGTGGCTGAACGGGGACTAATTGTGCTGGATGGTGTGGCAAGGGGCAAAGCAGGTCACGCTGCCCGCAACGAGGGTGAAAATGCCATCTACACGGCCATGGAGGACATCCGGGCCATTTCAGGGTTAAAGTTTGAAAAAAAATCGCAGTGGCTTCCCGATCCGGGAGCACAGGTGACCATGATCAGTGCGGGGACAAACCACAATGTGGTACCGGATCTCTGCCGGTATGTGGTGGATGTGAGGAGCAACGACAGGTACAGCAACCGGGAGATGCTCGAGGTAATCAGGTCGGTCTGCAGGGCGGAACTCACTCCCCGTTCCACCAGGCTGGAATCCTCCTCCATTGACCCGGATCATTTCCTGATGAAAGCCATCCGGAAATGCGGCATCCGGCCCTATGGCTCGTCCACCCTGTCGGACATGGCGCTCATGCCATATCCCTCCATTAAAATGGGACCGGGCGATCCGTCCAGGTCACATACAGCGGGAGAATTCATCCTGTTCAGCGAGCTGGAGGCGGGACTCAGTGGATACACCTCCCTGTTGCTGACCCTGAAAGAAGTTTTCCGAAAACAAAAAAATAAAGAATCAGCTGATGAAACTCTGGGATAAGAATATTTCCACCGAAAAGCGGATCCTGTCCTTTACCACGGGAAGGGATCCCGAGTTCGACCTGCAGCTGGCACCCTACGATGTGATGGGTTCCATGGCACATGCCATCATGCTGGAGGAGACGGGACTGATCAGCAGGGAGGAAGCAATAATGCTGCTGGACGGGCTGGCCGTGATCCACCAACGTGCTGTAAAAGGCGAACTGATGCTTGGAGAGGGGATCGAAGACATTCATTCCCAGGTGGAAATGATGCTGACCGAAACACTCGGTGACCCGGGCCGGAAGATCCACACCGGCCGGTCACGGAACGACCAGGTCATGCTGGACATCAAACTGTTTTTGCGGGACGAGATCAGGGAGCTGGCCGGACAGGTGTTTTCACTGGGTGAGGTGCTGTGCGGACAGGCGGAAATGTACCGGGAGGTGCTCATGCCGGGCTACACCCATATGCAGGTGGCCATGCCCTCCTCCTTCGGGCTCTGGTTCGGAGCCTATGCGGAAGCACTGGCGGATGACATGAAGTTCATGCACGGGGTGTATGCGGTTATCAACCAGAATCCGCTCGGGTCGGCAGCCGGCTTCGGCTCTTCATTCCCGGTGGACAGGGAACTGACCACCCGTTTGCTGCAGTTTGACAACCTGCATGTCAGTTCGGTGAATGCCCAGCTGAACCGGGGGAAAACCGAGTGGTACATGGCTTCGGGAATCAGTGCCCTGGCGTCCACCCTCGCGCGCCTGGCCATGGATACCGTGCTTTTTACGGGACAGAACTTCAACTTTATCTCCCTTCCGGAGGCGCTCACCACGGGTTCCAGTATCATGCCCCACAAAAAGAATCCGGATGTGCTGGAACTGGTAAGGGGACGATGCAACCGGCTCGTACGGCTGCCTTCGGAGATCAGTGCCGTGACCACGAACCTCATCTCGGGGTACCACAGGGATTTCCAGATCCTGAAAGAGATCCTGCACCCGGCCATCGGCGAACTGAAGGACTGCCTGGCCATGATGCAGCATGTGATGGATCTGGTTTCGGTGAACAAATCAATCCTGGAGGAAAAGACATATCAGAACATCTTTTCCGTTGAGGAAGTGAACAAAAAAGTGATGGACGGAATGTCCTTCAGGGATGCCTACAGAAAAGTGGCTGCAGAAATTGACAAGGGTCGTTACAGGCCCGGCCGGGAACATTCCTATACCCATATCGGCAGCATAGGGAATCCCGGCATTTCAGAGATCCGGACAAAACTGGGGAAAGCATACGGGGCATTCCGCTTTGCCGGCACTTCAGAGATTGTACAGGCATTGAAAAATTATTACAGCGAAAAATGACACACAGAAAATACCTAAAATACAAAAAGAAGATCGTGATCAAGGTAGGCACAAGCCTGCTCACATATGAAAACGGGAAGATCAACCTGCAGCGGATGGAACGGCTTGTCAGGGTGATGGCGGACCTTCATAACAGCGGCAGGGAACTGATCCTGGTCTCCTCCGGTGCGGTGGGGATGGGAGTGGGCATGCTGGGACTTGACGAGAAACCCCGTGACCTTGTGAAGAAACAGGCGCTGGCGGCTATCGGTCAGGTGGGACTGATCCGGCTTTACCAGAAATTCTTCGACGAGTACCACAAAACCGTGGCCCAGGTATTGCTGACCAGGGACGGGATCGAGAATGCTGTCCGTCGCCGGAATGCGAGGAACACACTCTCCCAGCTGATCGAGATGGGGATCATCCCGGTGGTGAATGAAAATGACACGGTAAGCACCGTCGAAATCGAGTTCGGGGACAATGATACCCTGTCGGCCTCAGTGGCCACCCTGGTCCATGCCGATCTGCTGATGATCCTCACCGATACCGACGGCGTATTTACGTCGGATCCGCATATTCACAGGTCGGCCCGGAAAGTCCCAAAGGTAATGAACGCCGGCGACGACCTGAAAAATGTGGATATGAACGGTTCCTCAAAAATGGGGTCGGGGGGGATGGCATCCAAGGTAGCCGCAGCGGAAATGTGCCGCGGGCATAACGTGGACGTGATCATCGCAGACGGAACCGATCCGCATACCATCCTGGATGTGCTGGACGGGAAGGACCGGGGCACCTTTTTTGTAAGCGAAACAACGAATTTGCAGGTGGGGTAGTATGAAGTCGAAAGTCGAGAGCCGAAAGTCAAGTGTCAGGACTCCCGACTAACCAACGACTTTAGACTCCCGACCAACTAACGACTAATGACTTTAGACTCTCGACTAAACCATGGAAGAACTCATTGAGATTGGAAAAAAGGCAAAAAAGGCTTCAGGGGAGATGGCAGTGCTTCACACGGAAATGAAGAACGGGATCTTGCTGCGGGTGGCGGATTTGCTTGAAAGTTCTGCCGGGGAGATCCTCAAAGCCAACAGGGCGGACATGAAAGAGGCCGGGAAAGCAGGGCTTCAGGGGGCCATCCTGGAAAGGCTGACGCTCACGGAAGAGCGGATCACGGGGATCGCGGAGGGATTGAGGCAGGTGGTGCAGCTGGAAGATCCCATCGGAGAGATTGAAATGATGAAAAAGCGTCCAAACGGGCTGCTCATCGGGAAAAAAAGGGTTCCCCTGGGGGTGGTTGGAGTGATCTACGAATCCAGGCCCAATGTAACTGCCGATGTGGCGGGACTCTGCATCAAGACGGGAAATGTGTGCGTGCTCAGGGGAGGGAAGGAAGCGCATCAATCCAACAAAGCCATCGTGAATGTTTTCCACAAAGCCCTTGATGAATCGGGAATGGATCCTCATATGGTGCAGCTGGTCGGGGACACCACCAGGGAAAGTGCGCTGGCCATGATGAAACTGGACACGTACCTGGATATCCTTATCCCCCGGGGCGGGGCGGGACTGATCCGTGCGGTCGTGGAGAACAGCACGGTGCCTGTCATTGAAACAGGCGTGGGGAACTGTCACGTGTATGTGGACGAGGATGCCGATCCGGAAAAAGCAATTTCCATTGTTTACAATGCGAAGACCCACCGGCCCGGGGTGTGTAATGCAGCCGAAAGCCTCCTGGTGCATCAAAAAGTGGCGGAAAAACTGCTTCCGCTCATCGGGAAAGAGCTCATGAAAGGTGGTGTAGAGATCCGGGGAGATGCGTCCACCTGCCGGATCATCCCCGAAGCCGTTTCCGCCACAGAGGAGGATTGGTCCACCGAGTACCTGGACCTGGTGATCAGTTCAAAAGTGGTGGATTCCGTGGAAGCGGCGGTGGATCATATTAACAAATACGGGACCGGGCATTCGGAGGCCATTGTGACCGAGAATTACACCCATGCCCAGTATTTCCTGGACCGGGTGGATGCCGCTGCTGTGTATATAAATGCCTCCACCCGCTTCACCGACGGATTTGAATTCGGATACGGGGCTGAGATCGGGATCAGCACCCAGAAGCTGCATGCACGGGGCCCCATGGGACTGAGGGAACTGACCACCTACAAATATGTGATCTACGGGAGCGGACAGATCAGATAATCCGCTCCCCACCAAAACATACTGACAGAGAAAATGCCTGCTGAGAAAAAGTACCTCATAGGCTGGCTTTGATGTTCTCCAGGAACAGGTCGAACAGGAATGCTGTATCGGTGGGCCCTCCCGATGCTTCCGGGTGGAACTGGGTGGAGAAGAACGGTTTCTCCACGTGTCTCATCCCCTCATTGGTATTGTCGTTGAGGTTCATGAACAGGGGCTCCCATCCTTCGGGAAGGGTTTTGTTGTCAATGGCATATCCGTGGTTCTGGGAGGTAATGTAAGCTTTGTCCGTTCCCACCTCCAGCACTGGCTGGTTGTGACTGCGGTGCCCGTATTTCAGCTTGTATGTGTCCGCTCCTGCGGCAAGGCCCATCAGCTGGTTTCCCAGGCAGATCCCGAAAATGGGCTTGTCTGATTCAAAGCAGCAGGACAGGGTCCGGATGGTGGCGGTGCACCGCTTGGGATCCCCCGGACCGTTGGAGATGAACATTCCGTCATATGTTTCTTTACTGATGTCGTGATCCCAGGGTACGCGGATCACGGTGGTATCCCTTTGCAGGAGGTACCTGATGATGTTGTATTTGACCCCGCAGTCCAGCAGCAGGATGCGGTACCGGCCGGACCCGTAAACTTTCCGCTCGTTCGTGCTGACTTTTGCCACCAGGTTCTCCTGGTTGGGGTCGTAAAAATCAGGTTCCCGTTCGTCGAAGACCACCTTGCCGAGCATGGAACCTTTCTCGCGCAACAATTTGGTGATCATCCTTGTATCCACGTCGAAGATCCCGGGGATCCGGTTCTGTTTCAGCCAGTCGCCCAGGCTGCGTCCCGCATTCCAGTGGGAATACTCCCAGGAATAGTCGGAAATAACCAGGGCAGAAATATGCAGTTTGTCCGATTCAAAGAACTTGTACAATTCGTTTTCGGAATCCTCCCGGGGTACCCCGTAATTTCCCACGATGGGATAGGTGAGGACCAGGATCTGCCC
>DSDZ01000155.1 GCA_011048475.1 Bacteroides sp.
GGTGTAAGCCGGTGTTACCAGGGAATGAATGGCCTCCTTCAGCTCCCTCAGTTTAGGATACTTCATGGTCTTGATGCTTTTGTTCTTCGATGTCAGCCTGTTCTTTATAATCATCTTTCACACTGCCCTCTCCCATTTTGATGCCGAAAAAATACGAACCCCTTACCAGGGCATGGGCCGCCACGGTGGCCGAAAAGAAGAGGAGCGGAATGGCGATGAGGGCCTTGACCCCCGTATCGTTGAAACCGAAGTAGAAGATCAGGCTCAGCAGAATGCTGCAGGTACCCAGGGTGACGCATTTGGTTGCGGACTGCAACCGGTTGTACACGTCCGGCAGCCGGATCAGGCCGATGCAGCCGAACAGGTTGAAAAGAAGCCCGATGATCAGAAAGACAAGGCTGATAATGGCTGTGCTACTCATTTAATTTCTTTTTGCTTAAGTATTTGGCTAATGTCAGTGTGCCGATAAAACTCAGGATGATCCAGGCAATCCCGATATCAATAATGAATGTCCTTCCGGTCATGATGGTCAGAATGGCGCAGATCCCGACGACCAGGATGCCGAAAATATCAATGCCCACCATCCTGTCAGGAATGGTGGGGCCCCTGACCACCCGGTACAGGCAAAAGAAACACAGGAGGATCTGGGCATACAGGATCACATGCAGGAACGTGTTCATTCGAATATCAGTTTTAGGTATTTTTCAAATCTGCCGGATACTTTCTTTCCATACACCTCGGGATCGGTGCTGCTCACATAGATCCAGTGGATGTAAATGAAGTCGTCGATGATATCCACCGTGATCGTGCCCGGGGTCATGGTGATGGAATTGGCCAGAAGGGTGCGTGCGATGTTGGTCTTCAGTTCGAGCCTGACCTTCACAATGCCCGGCTTGATGGGCATGGCAGGGTGCAGGACCCGGTAAGCCACATCGAAATTCGCCTTCACGCATTCCCAGATGAAGATGAACAGGTAAACGATGAACCAGAAATAGCGGTGCGGATGAAAGACTTTCCGGTAGCCCCGCATGAAAAACCGTCCGAAGTAGGCGGAGACCAGCAGGGCGGAAACCGCGCCCACGATCAGGTTGTTTGCGGACAGATCGAGGGTCAGCAGCAACCAGAACCCGAACAGGACGATAAAATGTGCAATGTATCTCATGTCAAAAACCTGTTATAGATGGTGCATATTCCGATGCATTCATGATCACACGGACCGCCGGGTCCAGGACAACCTCCCTGATCCCGGGAAAAATAAGCAGGCTCAGTCCCAGGCACAGCACAGCCAGGACGATCATGGAAAAACACATGGCGAAGGGAACTTCTTTGATCTTCTTTCTGTCTCGTGCCCCCTGTCTGTTGAAGAAGGTATATTTCTGGAATTTCATAAAGTAGGCCAGGGTAACGATGCTGATCAGCACTGCCAGGGCGGCCAGCAGGTAGAATTTTCCCTGGATCGCCGCAATGATGATGATCAGCTTGCTGAAAAAACCGTTAAAGGGTGGGACCCCTGAAATAGCCAGGGAGGCACCCATGGAGGTGGAGGCGGTGATCGGCATGGAACGGGAAAGGCCTCCCAGTGATTTCATGTTCCTGGTATGGGTTTCATGCTCGATGGCTCCTGCATTCAGGAACAGCAGCCCTTTAAATGCGGCGTGGTTGATCATGTGGAACAGTCCCCCGCTGATAGCCAGTGCCGCCACCCGCTGGTCTCCGTTCCTTGCAAGGATGATCATCCCCATCCCGATGCCCGTCACGATATAGCCCACCTGGCTGATGCTCGAAAATGCCAGCATCCGCTTGATATCCCACTGGTACATGGCCAGGAAGGATCCCAGAACCATGGAAACGGCACCCAGCGCGGTGATCGTCACGGCCATTTCATCACTCAGGGTGAACATGTTAAAGAATAATCTGATGATGGCATAAATTCCGATGGCTTTGATCAGCACCCCCGACAGCATGGCCGAGATGGGTGAGGGGGCAGATGAATGAGCATCAGGTAACCATGCGTGGAACGGGATCAGGGCTGCCTTCAGTCCGAATCCGGTGATCAGGAACAGCTGCGTGAAGACCACAAAAGATTTGTCCTGTGAGGTGCGAAGGATGTTCCCCGCATCGGCGATGTTCAGTGTCTTGGTCTTCCAGTAGAGCATGGTTACCCCGAACAGGATCAGCACCGATGCGATCCCGCCCAGGACCTGGTACTTAAAGGAGGCTTCCAGTTCCTGTTTTTCAATGCCGAATGCCACCAGGGCATAGGAAGCGATCACGGCTATCTCCATGAAGACGAACAGGTTGAACAGGTCTCCGCTCAGGACCACCCCGTTCATTCCTCCCATCATCAGGCAGAGGAGCGCAAAGAAATTATTCTGGGCTGTGAACCTGTTCAGATAGGAAATGGAATAGACACTCACAAGGAATCCCACCACACTGGTGATCGCCAGCATGAATATGCTCAGGCCGTCTGCCACCAGGTAGATGGCGATGGGGATTCCCCTGACCGGCTCCCATCCCCCGACCGTATATAGCAGGGGTTCGCCTGTACCGGCACAGATGAAGTACACGGTCAGCACGCTCAGGCTCAGAAATGCAACCGACGTCAGGACCTTCTGGAATCCCTCCAGGAACTTCCCGATAATGGGGATCAGGAACGCAGCCACCAGGGGGATAATGACAAAAAGCGGGATGAGTTGACTCATGTGGCTATCCTTTTAATTCATTGATTTTCCTTATGTCGAACGTGCCGTATTTCTTGTACAGCCTGATGGCTATGGCAAGCAGCATGGCATTTGATGCCAGTCCGATCACAATGGCAGTCAGGACCATCGCCTGGGGCAGCGGATCCACAAAGGGACCGCTGACGATTGTTTCATCCAGGATGGGGGCTTCCCCGCCCTCCACATAACCCACCAGCACCAGCAGGAGAAAAACACTGAATTCCATGAATACAAGACCGATGACGATCTTGATGACGTTCCTGCGGGTGATCACCCCGTACAGGCCGATCAGGAACAACAAAAAGCAAAGCAGATACAGTATCATTTTAAAACCTCTTCTTTATAAATGACAAGTGCAAGGAAAATCGTGAACAGGGCGGCACCCACCTCCATCCCCACAAAAATGTTGTAGAGCGGGATGACCCCTGCGCTGATCAGTTCACCCAGGGTTCCCCCGGGCAGGAAATTGTGGAAGAACACCCTGGTGCCCACGAGCATGGCAATTGTGGCAAACAGGATAAACACCAGAATGGCCGAGTTCTCGATGATGGAGGAACCCGTTTCCCTTTTTTTCAGCCCCATCACGTCACTGCCGAATGCGAGTACCAGCAGGATCATGGACCCGGCCAGAAGGGCGCCGCCGGCAAATCCCCCTCCGGGGGTGAGGTGACCGTGCGTAATGATGTACACGCCGTACATAAAGATCAGTCCGGATAGCAACTGGGCCACTTTTTTAACAATAACCGACATTCCTTTCATGGCAGATGGTTTTTATTTTCTTCCCTGTATTCTCAGTACCGTCAGCACCCCCACCACGGCTGTGACCAGGATGGTCGCTTCACCGAGCGTGTCGTAGCCCCTGTAATCGAAGACAACCCCCGTGACCATGTTGGCACTGCCGGTTGTGGCAGCCGGATCCTCCAGGTAGGGTCCCGACATCCGCATGAGATGTTCCCCGAACGGGGTTAGGTTCTCAATGGCAAAGTGATACGTATAGAGCAAAACCAGGGCGATCAGTACCCCGATGAAGATATTTCCCACGTACCTGGAGTTGATGAACGACTGCCCGTCGTGGACGATGGATGCTTTTTCCTTCAGCTCATGCCTCGTGCTGTCCAGCACCACGGAGACCATGATGACCAGGGTAATGGTTTCCACAAGGATCTGAACGATGGCCAGGTCAGGGGCCTTGAGCAGCAGAAAACAGATCACCAGTCCGTATCCCACAATCCCCATGGAGATCAGGGCAGACAGAAGATCCCTGGCGTGGAGCGAATAGATAGCCCCCAGGATCATGAAAATCAATATGATGGTAAGGATCGCTTCCATGGTCATATGCAGTTTATCATGTTTTAAACAGGATCAGGATCAGGATGACCAGACCCCCGAAAAGCCAGATGGCATAGGCGGTGAGAATCCCGGTATGAGCCCGGCTGAGCCATTTGCCGGCAGAGAGCACCATCCCGCGGCCGATGTCATAGATGTCGAACCATTTCTTTTCAGCCTGGTGGTAGAGCACGGAGAAAAACCTGAATTCCCCGATGGTTTTGTAAAATTCGGTCACCGGGTATCGCATCTCCTCACGGAAAGTTTCACCGCCGATGAAACTGTCCTCGGTCCGGAACCGTTTGATATTTCCGATCAGGTAAAAAATGATTCCCAGAAGGATGGAGACCGCGATCAGGATGGAAACCGTGCCGGATTGCCAGACCCCGGTATAATCGAAAGTACCGTGCAGGGGCATGATGATGCGGGGGACCACCCATGAGGATGCGAATACCCCGAAAATAATGCACACCAGTGCCAGAATGGCGGGAGAGATCCACATCAGGGGTTTTACCTCCCTGGCCTTATCCAAGTTTTTCTGTTTCCGGCCCAGGAAGATCCCCGAGCAGTACTTGAGGAATGAGGCCAGGGTGAGCGCCGAACCCAGCACGGCCAGCCCCAGCCAGATCCACCAGAGCTGATTGGTCCAACCGGCCCCCTGCCCGAAATCAATGATTCCCTGGTATATCAGCCATTTCGAAGCAAACCCGTTGAAGGGCGGCACCCCGGAAATGGACAGGGCAAAAACCAGGGTGGCCGCAAAGGTGACTGGCATGGCGCGGGACAATCCTCCCAGGTCGGACAGCTCCTCTTTCCCCGTTGCGTGCTCCACATTGCCGGCCGTCAGGAACAGTCCCCCTTTGTAGATGGCGTTGTTGACCATATGGAACAACCCCCCGGCAATCCCCAGGGGGGTACCCAGCCCGAGACCCAGGATCATATACCCCACCTGTGAGACGGCGTGGTACCCGAGCAGCCGCTTGTAATTATGCTGCACCAGTGCCATCATCACTCCCAGGATGATGGTCAGAACACCCACCAGCAACAGAAGGAAGACCAGTCCCTGATTTAGTTCGAACATGTCAATACAGATGCGGTAGAGAAAATAAATGCCAAGCAGTTTGTCCAGCGAGGCGGGGAGATATGCAGTGGAGGAAGCAGGGGCTTTTTTAGCATAGTCGGGCAACCACGTGTGCAGGGGAAAGGCTCCTGCTTTGGTAAAGCTCCCGACAAGCAGGGCGAGGAAAGCGGTAACCAGCAGGGGCGAACTGGTGGGGAGCGTCAGACCGGAGATCGACAGCGTACCGGAGATCTTCCAGATGATCCCGATCCCAAGGATCATGATGCCGTCGGAGGATCCGATCATGATCAGGGTTTTTTTCGCGGCATCCGAGCTTTCCTCGTCATGTCCCCTGATGAGCAGATACAGGGTCAAACCCAGGATCCCCCAGAAAAACAGGAACAGCAGCAGGTTGTCGGTCAGCGCAGTGCCTGCGGAAAATCCGGCTGTGAGCAGGAGATAGGGATAGTAATTCCGGATCTGGTGATCCTTTGTGATGTATCGCAGCGAATAGAGCGAAACCAGCAGGCTGAAAGCACAGATGGAAAGGGTGATGAATTTGCTGAGGCTGTCAATGTTGAACGTTGCAAAAGAGCCTGCTCCCTTCATGAGCTGATGGCACAGGGAGCCCTCCGCGAACCAGGAGGAGAGCAGGTCAGGCGTGACGATCCCTGCAGGGAGCCTGAACAACCTGATGGCGAAGAACAGGCTTGCGGCAGAGATGACCAGGGCAAAGATCCCCTTGATCCACTTGGCCCTTTCCGGGACCAGGAAAAGCAGGATCCCTGCCGCGACGGGTAGAACAATGATATAGAAAAGCTCGTTCATCACAGATGATTTATATTTTTTTTCTTAATTCCTCTGTCTTTTCCTGGGACAACCGGATCAGATCTTCTCCCGAAAGGATCTTTTTTCCGTTGCGGATGTCGTAGGCCATGGCCATCCGTTCGGTGCAGCAATAGCAGGGGTCAACGGCTGCCAGGGAAATGGTGGCATCCGAGATGGTCTGTCCCACGCAGGCTTTCCTGAAAGTGGCTATGTTCACGTAGCTGGGCGCCCGGATCTTGTGCCGCACCGGGGTGCTCCCGCCGTCGGTGAACACACAATGGAACACTTCTCCCCGGGGTGCTTCGGCCCGGCCTGTGGCCATGCCCTCGGGCACGTTTTTGATCCGGATCTCGGTATCCCCTTCGGGCTCTTTTTTCAGACCCTCCAGGCACTGCATGATGATGGAAATAGATTCGTACATTTCAAGCAGGCGCACCTCGGCCTTGGCATACACATCGCCTCCGGTGGAAGTGATCACTTTCCAGTCCACCATACCATAGGCCGCGTAGGGATCGTCCCTGCGCACATCGTGGGGCAGTCCGGAGGCCCGGCTGACCGGACCCACGGCTGCATAATCGATGCAGTCCTGGCGGGTAAGCACCCCGACCCCCTTTGTACGGGCATGGATCACCGGGTCGTCGGTCACCGCTCCGGTGAGCAAATCGAGCTTGGGCCTGAATTCATCCATCTTCTGCTGTACCTCGGGGATCATCTGCATGGGGATGTCCCGCCGAACGCCCCCGATCTTGAACATGGCAT
Source organism: Bacteroides sp. (assembly GCA_011048475.1). GTDB lineage: Bacteria > Bacteroidota > Bacteroidia > Bacteroidales. Next base: position 6,694 of record DSDZ01000155.1, read on the forward strand.
AGCTGTTCCGGTTGCCCGTGATCATTTCGAACAGGTCCAAAACCGGCTCCCTGTATTTCCAGGCCCACATAAATAC
>DSDZ01000154.1 GCA_011048475.1 Bacteroides sp.
ACCTTCCCCTGTACACCAGTTTTCCCAGGCTGACCAGTGGGGATGGTTCGGCCTCCTGGGCAATATCCTGCTTTCCGCGGAGACCGGCCAGGGCTTCGTATGATGTGGTAAACTGTCTGAAATTTAAATCGATGAAGGTGCGGTCGAAATCGGGGAGACCGATCATGACGAAATCGAATGCGAGGGAACTTCTGTCGTCGAATGTGATCAGCAGATCTTTGCCCCTCAGATCGCTCACCCTTCCTGTGAGGGTTCCGTCAATGGTGATCCTTTCCAGCAGCCCTTCCGGTCCCCTCATAAAACTGACAAGGTCCTCCGTGGCGATCACGGAGTGACTGGCCGTGAGCGAAAGGTCCACTTCCTCTGCGAATTGCCTGAAACTGCCGGAATTGCTGAACGAAAACAGAAGTTCCGGAATCCTGATGCGGGATGCGTCGGTATCCAGGCTCAGGTCCCTGAACTGCAGGTGTTTTTTCCCGGCCTGCAGACGGGATGAAAGCCAGTGGATCTCGAGTCCGGATTTTTCCCTGCCCGAGAGCTCGGTAATATGCATCCGCACCGTATCCCTGAAGCTCTCAAGGTCGCTGATGCGGATGTTGAGGTCATCCAGCTCCAAATCCTCGAAATTCACACCCGTGGTGCGGGACGAAGGATTGATCCGGGAGAGTGAGAACCTGCCGTTGACCAGCTCAACGGAAGAAAACCGGAGACGGGTCTTTTGTTCCGGGGGCACGTGGGGCCTTGAGATCTGGTCGAGAAGAAAACCGACGTTGATCGTGCTGTCCACGCCGATCACAAAGTTCACCCAGGCATCTTCAAAGATCGCTTTTCTGATCTCAATCTGTTTCCGGTCCGGACGAAACCGCCTGATCCGGACCTTGGTAAGACCGGAGTACAACAGGGTGTCACCCCGCTGGTCCTCGATATACAGATCGGTAACCTGGATCCGCTTGAAGAAGGTATAACTGACCGTGGACAGGGAGATGGTGGTCTCCAGTTCTTTTGAAAGCACGGAGGTAACGTATCTGCTCAACGCGGTCTGTACCTGCCTGTTCTGAAGGAACAGCAGCGACAGAACCGGTATGGTGAGCAGTACCAGGACGACCACCAGTCCTATTTTAGCGATCTTTTTAATAATTTTGCCCTTTCAATCTTCTGAAGATAGCAAAAATATAAAAGATATCGTGAAGGCCACTCATATCCTGGGAATTGAATCATCCTGCGACGATACTTCCGCCGCGGTTGTCAGGGACCGCATCCTGCTTTCGAATGTCATTGCGGGACAGGAGGTGCACCGCCAGTACGGCGGAGTGGTCCCGGAGCTGGCATCACGTGCCCATCAGCAGCACATCGTTCCGGTGGTGGACAGGGCGCTGAAGGAGGCCGGGATCGGACGCCGTGACCTTGATGCGGTGGCTTTTACAAGGGGACCGGGACTGCTGGGGTCTTTGCTGGTGGGGACCTCCTTTGCGAAAGGTTTCTCGGCCGCACTCGGCATCCCCATGATCGAGGTAAACCACCTGCAGGCACATATCCTTGCCCATTTCATCCTGAAGGAGGGGATTGCCGAACGCGCACCCGCCTTTCCCTTCATCTGCCTGCTCGTGTCAGGGGGCCATACCCAGCTGGTGCTCGTGAAGGACCATCTGCAAATGGAGATCATGGGACAGACCATCGATGATGCGGCAGGGGAGGCATTCGATAAATGTGCCAAGCTCCTTGGTCTGCCGTATCCGGGAGGACCGCACCTGGACAGGCTGGCGTCGGGAGGTGACCCGCATCGGTTCAGCTTCAGCCGTCCCAGGATCCGTGGTCTGGACTATTCCTTCAGCGGACTGAAAACTTCTTTCCTTTATTTCCTGAGGGACCGCACAAAGGAGGATCCGTCGTTCATTGACGATAACAGGGCCGATCTGGCTGCCTCGCTCCAGAAGACCATCATTGACATCCTGCTGAATAAGCTGAGAAAAGCCTCACATCAGACAGGGATCAGGGAGATCGCCCTGGCGGGAGGTGTATCAGCCAATTCGGGCCTGCGGGAGACCATGCGCGCCCAGGCCGAAAAGGAGCGGTGGAACGTGCATATCCCGGACCTCACCTATACTACGGACAATGCGGCAATGATCGCCATTAACGGGTATTACCGCTACCGGGAGGGAAGGTTTGCTCCCGATGACATTGCACCCCTGGCAAGGATGTACTTCTGAAAAAAATTACTATATTGGTTTGAAATTTTGCGGAGGGAATGGATAAGTTAGAGTTTCAACCCACTCAGAAAACACCATATGTGTTGCTGGATCCTTCAGGCAAGATCAGGTTCAAGGGCAGGTCCATTCCCGAGGATGTTTCCCTGTTCTATGATGACATCCCTCGACTGGGTCATCGCCTATGCCTCCGCGCCTCCTCAGAGCACGGAGGTGGATATCGAGATGGAGTACCTGAACAGCGGAACATCCAAGTACATGCTCCGGCTGCTGCGAAAACTGAAGGAGGTGGATAACGACGGATACGATTTGAAAATCAACTGGGTGTACGAAGAAGGTGATGACGACATCCTGGAGCGGGGAGAATACTATGCCTCCATCCTCGATCTGGATATAAACTTCATCGAAATCGAGTGATCACTCCCCCGGCACCAGGGGGGCTGCCACCCTTTGCCAGTACTTCAGGTGAAAATCATAGGAAGATGTTCCCCGGATGACCTGTTCAAAACTGACCGAATCGCCCGATGCATCCTGGTGAAGGGAGGCGGGGTTAAACAGTCCGGGTTTTTCCGGATGGAACTGTACCCCGAACACATGCGGGTACAGGAGGTGCTGGATGGCTTCGATGACTTTCCCGTCGACCGATACAGCGGCGATCTTCCATGCACTTCCCGGCTGCTCGATTCCCTGGTGGTGACTGCTGAGCACCATGGGGCCGTCCTCCCTGCCGGAGGTTCCGAAATCCAGGAATGAACCCTCCTGTACCACGATCGGGTGGAAATGGTAGGAAGTCGGTTCCCCACGCATATTCCAGAGATGACCGCGATAACTGCGGTGCTGCTGGTGCGGGGAAAGCGAGAGCACATCTTCGGCCGTCCATGCCCCGTAAATTTCCGTCGGCAGGTCCTGGACCAGTGTTCCTCCGGTGGCCACATGCATGGTCTGCATTCCCAGACAGATCCCGCTTACCAGGTAATCCCGGCGGGATGCAAGCAGGGGGTCTCTGTCCGGATCCCCCGCCCGGACCAGCAGGTGGTAAAGGAAGGAAACCTCGAACAGGTGCCTGTACGGATCGGTGACCAGGGTCAGCAGATGTACAGGTTCCCGGTAGAGCACAGGCGGGATGTCCGGTCCCCCGAAAAAAAGAGCTCCCCTGGAGATGGCAAACAGGTGTCTGAACTGACCGGTGCAGGAATTCTTACGCCGCACATCATCCGGGTCAAGTGCTCCGGTCACCTCTGTCAGGCTCATGTTGAGAAGGTTCTTTTCCCGGATATATGCGGAACTCTTTTCATAATCGTAGGTTTCATCCTGGTGGTACACCCCCAGCAGGTGAACATCCGCAACCGGAAAGATCCCCTGCCTGATCAGCTGGTCCAGCAGTCTGAGGTTATCCGCGGTGGGATGGACCACCAGCAATGTATCCTGTCCCCCTGCAGAAAACCGCGGAACAATCCACAGCAGGACCATCCACGCGCCGATCAGGATGATATTCCGGGATCTCATCAGGGATTCACTTTAACAGGGCAGAAAGCCTCTCCACGAACCGGTTCAGATTCTCACGTGATTCCTCGTCCAGTTTCTCAAAGGTTACGTTGCCGTTGATCACATCCTGCAGGAAGTTGGAAGCAAGAACCGCCCTTGAATACTTGTTGTCCTTCAGGTAATCCGAATTGCTCACCGTGATGCCTTCCCGCACCTGTACCACATATTTCTTGAAATCGATGGTGGAAAACATGTCCTCCACGTCGTTGTATTCATCCATCAGCACCATCTGTTTGCCGGCCAGGTCGATCTTGTTGTCGAAAAGATCCTTCATCAGATTTTCGTGGACTGCTCTCTCCTCCGGATTGCCGAAATTCAGGATGATGTAATCAAGTCCCCAGCCGATCAGGATATTGACCATCATTGGGATGCTTTCCGTGCCCGAGGCTGGCAGAAAATAGCATTCCTTCTCAGATCCGGTGAGTGCCAGGATCGCTTTCAGAAAATAGTAACTGGCGATATCCTTGATGATCACGTTGTTGAATGACTTGATGATCTCCTGTTGGCTGAGGCGGGCGCCCATCGTGGAATAGATGGGGGAGAGTGTGTCGGCAGTGGCCGAACGGAGCGAGCGTGCGCTGAATACCACCGTTTCACTTTTCATATCATCCTCGATGGCCCGCTGAACGGCCAGGATCCTGTATAGTTTATTCACATCGATCAGGTGCGGGGAATGGGTGGTGTAGATGATCTGGATCCTTTCTTTGATGTCGTCAAAGACCTTCAGTACATCTTCCTGTGCCCGTGCATGAAGGCTGACTCCCGGTTCGTCGATCAGCAGGATCTTGTTATGCTGGCTCCGGTCCATGGCGGTGGCTTTCAGTTCCAGGAAAAATGAGAGGAACCACCTCACTCCCCGGCTCCTTTGCTTGGGATAGAGCCTTTCCTGTTCATCCTTGATCCAGAATTCGATGAATGGTTTCCCGCTCTTTTCCGGATTTGTATGGTCGTAGTGGGAGAGTTCGAAATTGATCTTGATCTTGTTGTTCTTCCCCACATTCTGTCTCCAGAACTCCTGGAAGTTCAGGGTGATTTCGCCATTCAGGTTTTCGATCTTCTGTTTCAGGATGCGGCTGGAGGGCTGCTGGAAGAAAGAGTATTCCAGTCCCGTGATGGTGAGGAAATTGATGGCAGCTTTGTAGCCTTCCGCACGCCTGTTCGCCCGGATGATGTCTTCAAGGTCTATGCGGTTCGGGAGCAGTGAGCTGAAATCCTCGAACAGCTCGAAATCAGGGGTAATCTTAAAGATCTCTTCGGCCAGTTCGCGCGAACTGTAGAATTTGTTCCTGGCCTCCATCTCTTTTTCGGCTGCACCCAGTGCGCTTTCGAGGGTGATCCCGTCGAATACAAATTCCATGGCCAGCAGCTTCGTGTCATATTCCTGCTGCAATTCCACCAGCTCTTCCCTGAATTTCTCAATGTCGGTCCGGTAAATTTCTTCCTTGATCTCTGCCGCGCGCTGTTCTTTTTCGGTCGGGTACAAACCGGACATTTGCAGGATTTCCCTCAGGCTATCCTGGGTTCCGGAGAGTTCGTTTTTCTTATCCGTGATCTGGCTGTTCAGTTCTTCCAGCCTGTCGCTTGCTTCCTTCTTTTCTTTAAAGGCGGACAGGATGTCCTGTTTTTCTTCCAGCTTTGTTTCTTTCTGTTCCAGGGTCTTGTTCAATTTCTCAAACATCTCCTCCTCCTGCTGCATTTCCTTCTGGTACTCCTCTTTTTTATCCCTGGAGGGGAACTTGCGGATGTTCCGTTTGAGTTCGTTCATCCTGTTCCTGACCGTATCCACTTTCTCCTTCGTCCATTCGAACTCATCCTGTGCCTTTTTGAGTGCTTTTTCAGCCTGTTCAATATCTTCCGCCAGTTTTTCAAGGTTCCTGACAATCTTCAGTTCCCTTTTTCTGGTCTGTTCAAGGCCTTCCTCGTATATTTCCTGCAGCTCTTCACACATGGCCATAAAAGAATCCATGTCGTCTTCCCATTCCCTGGCAACGGATATGCTGTCAATGGAGGACATCAGCTTTTTGATCTCCGGATCGATCCTTTTGTAGTCAAGCCTGTTTTCAAGTTCGTTCTTTTCAAAGGAGAACCTGCAGGACACTTTCGGCAGGGAAAGGTCACTTCGCAGCATGTCCTCGATCAGGATCCCGTCATGAAAAGCCTTCAGCGCCTCCAGGATGGATGTTTTCCCGGACTCATTCTGACCGATCAGACTGGTAATGTTGTCATGCGAAAGCTGAAGCCAGCCTGTATCGACCACCGATCTGAAATGCTGTATTCTGAAAGCGACAAGTTTCATCTTCCCGGTTTTATACGAATTTAATTCCGAATATCAGTATGTCATCCACCTGGGGTTCGTTCCCTTTCCACTGAAGGATGACCCGCTCCAGCTCTTCCTTCTGCTTTTCCATGGGCCTGTCCGAGATCCTGATGAGCAGCTCCTTCAGGGGACCGTATTTGAATTTCTTGCTGAGGGGACCCCCGAACTGATCCGGATACCCGTCGGAGAACAGGTAAATGATGTCTCCCGGCTGCAGGCTCAGGCTGTGGTTGGTAAAGGAACACTCCTCGATGGCATTGATCCCCACCGGCATCTTATCGGGTTTGATCTCGGTGAGCACCTTGTCACGAATGTGGTACAGCGGATTGTTGGCACCGGAATACTGCACCTCCGAGGTCATGGGATTGAAGACGCAGAGTGCCATATCGATGGCATCCTTATTCTCAATCTCGTGTCCGCGCTGATGCAACGCTTTCATAACCCTTTCACGGAGCAGGTTCAGGATCCTGGAAGATTTGCAGGGTCCCCTGCTGCTCAGGATCTCGTTCAGGAAAGAGACCCCCATGATGCTCATCAGCGCACCCGGTACGCCGTGTCCGGTGCAGTCTCCCACCGCGGTGATGATGTATTCTTCTTTTCTGGAGCAGTAGTAAAAATCACCGCTGACAATGTCCCTGGGAATGTGCAGTACAAAATAATCCCTGAGGATGTTCTCCATGTAA
>DSDZ01000152.1 GCA_011048475.1 Bacteroides sp.
CCATTCGGGCAGTGATCTATCTCGCATTGTATGCTTCAGATAAAAAAAAGATCGGGATCAGGGAGATTTCCGGGGGCCTGGGCATTCCGACCCCGTTTCTGGGAAAGATCCTGCAGATGCTTGCAAAACACCAGATCCTTGATTCCGTGAAAGGGCCCCATGGAGGATTCAGTCTGAAAAAACCAGCCATAGACATCTCCCTGATGGAAATTGTGGAGATTATCGACGGAACTGATATTTTCGATACCTGCGTGATCCGAACCACAAAATGCAGCGAAGAAGCACCATGCAGCCTGCACCACAGACTGGCCCCGCTCAGGAAAGAAATCAAAGCAATTTTTAGAACAGAGACCATTGCGGATCTTGTCGCGGAGTTCCGGTCGGGAAGGGAAAAGATCAGGATCTGACCATCCTGAGGACGCGGAAAGCAAGATAACCACTGAGCAATCCGGATGCGTTGGCAAGCAGGTCTAACCACTCGGCGGATCGGGTGGAGACGACCGTGGCCTGCAGCACCTCAATGATGATGCTGAGAGAGAAAATACACAGAAGCAGGAGGGTATGGAAGCGGAAACAGGAAGGTTTGCAATGGCTTTCGAGCAAAGCCACAAAACCGAGAAAGGCATACATACTGAAGTGGCCGATCTTGTCCAGGGCAGGAATGGAAAACAGGGATGAATCAGGCATGCTGTTCCCGGGAATCAGGCTCAGCAGCGCAATGACAATGGCCACAAGGATGGAAAATTTATAACGGATCAGCAGGTTCAGCATCATGGGCCATAAAGTAAGGCAAAATCTGTGATGTAATCAGGATGACAGGATAAAAAAATCCCTGGTGAAAGCTGCAAGGGGAAATGGCGGGCGTATATATCCATATACCATTCTGCAAACAGGCATGCAGGTACTGTGATTTCTTCTTTACGGTAAGTGCGGGTTTTAAAAAGCAATTCGTGGATTGTCTGATCGGTGAGATCCGTATGCGGGCAGGCGAATTTAAAGGCCGACCGGCGGATACCCTTTACCTGGGCGGAGGCACCCCGTCATTGCTGACCGAAGAAGAGCTTGACCGGATCCTTAAAGAACTCCACAGGCATATTGCAATCCGGGAAGATGCAGAACAGACCATCGAATGCAATCCAGACGATATGGACCGGGCATTCCTGGAACGGATCAGAAAAAGAGGATTCAACCGGATCAGCATCGGGGTCCAGTCCTTCCGGGAAGAAGATCTGCAGCTCATGAGAAGGTCACACGCCGCCGTAAGGGGAGAGGAAGCGGTGAATGAAGCTGCAGGGGCAGGTTTCAAAAACATCACCATTGATTTGATCTACGGATTACCCCGACAGAGCCTCCTCCTATGGGAAGAGAATCTTTCCAGGGCACTCAGCCTGCCCATATCCCACCTCTCGGCCTATCATCTGACGTATGAACCGGGAACGGTGTTCGACCACTGGCGGAAAAAAGGTCGATTGATCCCTTTACAGGATGAAGAAAGCGAACAGATGTTCCTCCTGCTGCGGGAAAAATTGGAACAACACGGATTTGACCACTATGAGATCTCCAACTTTGCACGGGATGGAAAGATGTCCGTTCACAACCTGATTTACTGGACCGGAAAGCCCTATGTGGGATTCGGTCCTTCCGCCCACTCATTTGACGGGGCAACCCGAAGCTGGAATGTATCATCCATGAAAAAGTATATAGAAGGGATCGCGGGTGGGATGACCGTCAGGGGCGAGGAACTTCTGCAACCGGAACAGCAATATCACGATTACCTGATCACCAGCCTCAGAACAAAATGGGGTACGGATCCCGAATACATCCTTGAACAGTTCGGAAGAGACAGGCATGATTTTTTTGTAAAGGGAGCTGAAAAGTTCCTACGGGAAGGCACCATGGTGATCAGGGACGGAAAAGTGGCGATCAGGCGGGACAGATGGCTGATCGCCGATTATATCCTCAGGGCGTTGTTCATTCTCAATCAAGAATGAATTCTGCGCTGCCGATGGATTTACCGTTCACATAAAGCTCCACGCGGTGTGTACCGGGGACGATCTCCCCGTCATTGGTCCAGAAGATGGAAACCGGAAGATCCGTATTCTCATAAAATACAATCCGGGATGCCGTGGCGGGGATCATTTCGCCACCCACCTCAACCATTTCCATATCTGGAGATCCCAGAACCACCTCATCGGGTCTGATGATCCTCAGATAAATGGTTGTTTCCCCGGCAGGGGCCACCTTGTTGGCACGCAGCATAAAATCCACCCGAACCTTTTCGGCCGACCGGACCCTCCGGACCTCTCTGTCCCGTTTGTTCATCAGGACCAGATTGATCTCCGTGGCCTGAAGGGTTGTGGCGAGGTCCTTGATCTCCTCCAGCTGGTCCTTATCCTGCTGAAGCCTTTCTTTTTCAGTGGTCAGCTGCCGTTCCACATTCCTGAGCTGCTTGTTCTCGGCCATGAGCTCCTGGTTCTTCAGATTCAGCGAATCGATCTGGACGATGTAGCTGCGCAGTACCGAACGCAACGTTTCCATCTCACGGCGGTACATTTTTATCTTGTAAGCATCATCTGCCTGAATGGCGATCAGTTTTTCGATTTTATCCTGCTGCAGCTTCATTTCCTTCTGAATCTGCACATTGTCCGTTTCCAGTGAATCGTACCGGTAGTAAATGTTTCTGAGTTCTCCCTCAAGGGAGTCCCTTTCGGTCCTGAAATATGCGGTCTTTTCAGCCAGATCCTGTGAAACAAGGGTCAGGTTTTTTCTTGTATCCAGCAGCATGTAGACGGACACTCCGAGGACGACCACAAGCAATCCCAAAACCCCGTAGAGGACGCCGGTCCTTGATTTATTTTCAGTCATTGTTTCATTGGTTACGTGGTACAAAGATAAAAATTAACGTTCATGTTTTTAGGTAACTTCATCAATGGTAATAATATTGTTCACAATGGCATAAACGGTCAGTCCCGAAACAGATTTAATGCCGAGTTTGTGGATGATGTTCTTTCGATGGGTGATAATGGTGTGGGTGGAAAGGAACAGTTTGTCTGCGATTTGTTTGTTGGTGAGACCCATGGAGACAAGCCTGACAATCGTTTTTTCCCGTTCGGTAAGCGTGGATTGGGGCTCTTCCCTGTGATTTCTGAAATATGGATTCAGCAATTCTTTGATTTTGAACGTGATCTCCTGTTTTCCGTCGGTAAGGTAGATGATTTCTTTGAACTTTCCGGCTCCCTCCGGCCGGACAGGGTTTATTTTCAGCAGGATGGTCCTTTCCAGGAGGCCGGGGTCTTCAATGAACAGGTCGGTGGCTTTTTCAAAGAGGGTATCACAGATCAGCAGGAAATCCACCGCATGGTTTTTCAGGTAATGGGTCAACATGTCAACGGTTCCGAACTCCCTTACCACAGATGCACCCGGGATCCGTTGCAGCACAGCCGCCACTCCTTTACACAGCAGATAGGCTTCAATGCAAAGTATGAAGTTTACCCTTTTCATCCGGCCTCAGATTTCCGGAGCAGATGTTGTTCTATCTCCGCAACCCTGGGAACGAGCACTTTGTCCTCCATGTGCGCGTGATCAATCAGGTCCCTGACAAGGTCCGACAGATCGGTAAGTACCTGGTGGCACAGATCAAAATCCTCGAACGGCGGAAGGTATTTGATGATCAGCCTGGACAGATTCTCAAGACTGGTTTCGAGGCGGTCATGTTCCCTGGCAAAATCACGGATGGTATAAACCTGCAATCTCTTCATGAACTCCGCGTCCGGTTTCTCTTTCATGTATTCCTTTTCAAGCTCCAGAATGTACGGGAGCACTAATTTATCTTCTCTGGAAACATGCTCCAGGAATTCCTTTCTGTAATCGTCGAAAAAACCGGAGACCAGTCCGCGTTCCTTTTCCGACAGCGCGGAACCGTCCAGAAGCTGATGGATCTTGCGTTCAATTTTGGGAATGGCCACCTCAAGGTAATAATGATGCGTACTGGTCAGATACCCCACCAGATCGCCCAGGGGAAACAGGGAAAGATCCGTTTGCGGGATATAGTCATCATCCAGATATGCATTGGAGATTTCCATAAAAAACTCGGTCGTCACATGATTGAGCCTGCAGACTTCCTCCACGCACTTTTCGCCGAACCCCAGCCTGATATTGAAGCGGGGCAGCAACGGCAGGAGTCTGTAGTGTTCAAGCACCGCCTGGCACATGGGCATGTTCCTGCTGATCATATCACACGGTTTTTCGGTTCAAAAACTATGTTTTTTCACAATGGATCACTTTGCCCTGTGGATCAGTCCGGGATCATGGTCCGACCGGTACTCGAACTGCAGGGTCACATGGTGGATGTGAAATTCCTGGTGCATCATGTTTTCGATCTTCTGCCGGGTGTGTTTTACTTCACTGAGCTTCAGATCGGCGTTCAGCTCCACGTGGGCTTCCAGATGCACCTGGCGCTCGTTCAAATTCCAGGCATGCAGGTGGTGGATGTTGCTTACCTCCGGCAGTTGTTCCACAGACTTTTTCACCAGGGCGAGGTTCAGGCCGGAAGGGGTGGACTGCATCAGGATGTTCACAGATTCCTTCAGAATGACAAATGCCGCACGGATGATATAAAGGCAGATCAGAAGGGTAATCAGGGGATCGATCCAGTAGGTTTCGAACAACTGGATCAGTATCCCGCCGATAATCACCACCACCGATGAAAGACTGTCACCGATCAGGTGTACATAGGCTGCCCTGACATTGAGGCTTTTGCCGGAGTCCTTTCGCAGGATCACCACCGCCAGGATATTGGCCAGCAGTCCGATCATGCCCACCACAAGCATAATCATGGAATTGATGGGCTCCGGATCCTTCCAGCGCAGATAGGCCTCCTTCAGCAGGTAAATGCTCATGACAACCAGGATCACCGCATTGAGCAGGGCGGCCAGGATCTCGATCCGCCTGTAACCGAAAGTCTTCCTGGAATTCGCCTCCCTCTTCCCGATCAGGATGGCAAGGTAGGCAATGAAGGTGGCGAAGGTGTCACTCAGGTTGTGCAGCGCATCGGAAAGCAGGGCCAGGCTGTTCGAAAGAATCCCGCCTGCAAATTCCGCCACGGTGATCACGAAGTTCAGCAGGGTGGCAATAAGCAGGTTCTTCTCATTCACCGGGTCGTGGTGCCTGGAAGCTCTGTGCCTGCGGCTGTGGTTCTTTTCATTCATATCATATGAAAAGCAGTAAACTCAGCGCCATGACCCCCATTCCGGCCAGGAAACCGTAGACGGAATGATGATGCAGTCCGTATTCTCTAGCGGTGGGCAACAGTTCATCAATGGAGATAAAAACCATAATGCCCGCCACGCCTGCAAAAAGAAAGCCGAACAATGCCGGACTCAGAAAAGGGACGAGGATGAAATAAGCCAGCAGTGCCCCGACCGGCTCCGCCAGTCCGGACAAAAAAGAGAGAATGAATCCTTTTCTTTTGCTTCCGGTGCCGTAGGAGATTGGAACCGAGACAGCAATTCCCTCCGGGATGTTATGAATGGCGATGGCCGCCGCAATGGGGATGGCAATGGATGTATCGGACATGCCGGCAATAAACGTGGCGATGCCTTCGGGAAAATTATGAATGGCAATGGCCATGGCCGTAAAAAGGCCCATTCGTACGAGCTTCGGATCTTTCTTATCATTTCTCAGCACATCTTCCACCCTCCTGATCTCGTGGGGGTTTTCAGGAGAGGGAATCAGCTTGTCGATCACAGCAATGACCAGGATGCCCGCAAAGAATGCCAGGACGGTGTACCAGGCGGCGATCTTTTCACCCTGTTGCATTCCCAGTTTGGAAGCATATTCCACCACCAGGGATTCCCTTGCCTTCTGCAGGATCTCCACAAATGAGACATACACCATTACCCCGGCTGAGAATCCCAGGCTCAGCGACAGAAAGCGGGTATTGGTACCCCGGGCAAAAAAAGCGAGTGCGCTGCCGATCCCTGTGGACAATCCTGCAAAGAGGGTCAGCCCGAAAGCCAGCCAGAAATTGCCGTTTTCCATGGGAATTACTTCTTTGCTTTTTTACCTGATTTTTTCTGCGGGATGGGGGTTTGGGAGAAATATGCAGGACGCATTCCGGTCCAGACGATCATGACGATCCCCGCCACGATGAACGGGAGGCTGAGCAATTGTCCCATGTTGAACTTCATCCCGGCTTCAAAAGCCACCTGGTCATTCTTCACAAACTCGATAAAGAACCTGGCGGTGAAAAGAAGGATCATGAATACACCGAAGATAAAACCATCACGGACCACCTTGTGCCTTTTGCGGTAAAAGATGAACAATACAATAAAGATCAGTATGTAACTGATAGCCTCATAGAGCTGGGTCGGATGCCTGGGAACCACCGGTAACAACTCGCCGGTATTTGGATCGTACAGTTTGTCACGCACGAATTCAAATCCCCAGGGTAGATCGGTGGGCAATCCATAGATCTCTGAATTAAAAAGGTTTCCCAGCCTGATAAAGGCCCCTCCGAGTGCCACTACAATGACGATCCGGTCGATCAGCCAGAGAAAGGAAAGCTTATGTTTCCTGACATATAACCAGAGGGCAAGCAGGATCCCGATGGCCGCACCATGGCTGGCCAGTCCCCCTTTCCAGACCTTCAGGATCTCCACCGGGTTTTTCAGAAAATACTCGGGTTCGTAAAAGAAACAGTGTCCGAGCCGGGCTCCGATCACCGTACCCACGGCCACATAAATAAGC
>DSDZ01000018.1 GCA_011048475.1 Bacteroides sp.
GGGGAACTGAAGTCCATTGCCGTGATCGGTCCCCTCGCCCACCAGGTGATCTCTGACTGGTATGCGGGAACGCCGCCCTATGCGGTGTCCGTGCTGGACGGGATCCGGAATGCCCTCGGGGAAGGCGCAGAGGTCCTTTATGCAGCCAGCAACAAGGCTGATTCGGCGGTGATCGCCGCCGGAAGGGCCGATGCGGCTGTGGTCTGCGTGGGCAATCATCCCCTCAGCTACGGCCTTGGATGGGGACAGAACCATGTACCCAGCGACGGGCGGGAGGATGTGGACCGCCAGGCCATCTCCCTGGAACAGGAAGACCTGGTCAGGCTGGTCATGGCCGCCAATCCCAATACGGTGCTTGTACTTGTTTCCAGTTTCCCTTATGCCATCCCCTGGTCAAAGGAACATGTGCCTTCCATTTTGCACATCACCCACTCCAGCCAGGAAATGGGGAACGGGGTGGCGGATATACTGTTCGGCAAAGAGAGCCCTGCCGGCCGTCTGGTCCAGACCTGGACGGCCTCCATTGAACAGCTTCCGCCCATCCTGGATTACGACATCCGCAACGGGAGGACTTACATGTATGATCCGCATGAGCCCCTGTTTCCTTTCGGGCACGGGCTCACATACACAACTTTCGAATACAGGGACCTTGAAACCAGCCAGGAGTCCATCCGCACGGGTGAGGTCGTAGACATCTCCCTGACGGTGGAAAACACCGGCAGCGTGGACAGTGATGAAGTGGTGCAGCTGTATGTGAGCCACCCCGGTTCGAAAGTTCAGCGCCCACAGAAAGCACTGAAGGGCTTTCTGCGCATCCACATCCCCGCAGGTGAAAGCAGGAAAGTGACCATCCCCCTGGAGGCGGAGGAGCTCTGTTACTGGGAAGAGAAGGAACACGATTTTGTGCTCGAAAGAGGCCCTGTCAACCTGGAAATCGGAGCCTCATCGGCTGATATCAGGCTGAAGGGGAACCTTCGCGCAGAATAATGTATATTTGTAACCATGAACTATCTTCAGAACAACAGCTGGTGGATTGAAGGCCTCAAGGGAATACTGGTGCTGATCCTCGGGATCATCTGTCTCGTCAATCCGGCCAGCGCACTCGCAGCAACAGCCATCTACCTTGGCATCCTCGCCATCCTGACAGGACTGACCGTTGTGATTGTATCCCTGGCAAAAAAACAGGCCAACTGGGAGTTCTGGATTGCGGAAGGGGGCTTTAGCCTGGTCATCGGAGTGTTGCTGGTTTCTTTTCCAAAGCTGGCCATCAACATGGTGATCATCCTGGTCAGCCTGTTGATCATCGCCATCAGTATCATACAGATCCTGACCTATATCAACCTGAAAAAATCAGGCTATTCTTCACAGGTGGTACTTTTTACGGCGATCCTTTCCCTGATCATCGGGATCCTTTTGCTGTTCAATCCGTTCGAAGGAGCCAAAGCCGTGGCCATCGTTGTGGGAGTTTTTGCCGTCGTATATGGCGTTTCCAGCCTCTTTGCCGCCTTCAAATTACTGGGAAGATAGCCTTTCCCGGGTCTGTTTAAGCATATTTTTCTACGAACCAAAATCAATAAAGTGATGAACCACACAACAAGACAACTAACATGGATCCTGGTTGCATTGCTTGTGCTAGCAGGTTGTTCTTCCATGAACAGGACCCAGAAAGGCGCCGTGGTCGGAACCGCATCCGGTGCCGCCATGGGCGCGATCATCGGTGAAGCCACCGGAAATCCTGCCCTGGGGACGATCATCGGGGCCACCGTAGGAGGTGCCACCGGTGCCGTGATCGGGCATCAGATGGACAAGCAGGCCGAAGAAATTGAGAATTCCGTCCCCGATGCAAGGGTCGAAAGGGTCGGTGAAGGGATCGTGGTGGAATTCGACAGCAACATCCTGTTTGGATTCGACAGCTCGGACCTGACCGGTGCATCCAAAGAGAACCTGGATAAACTGGTGGTGGTCCTGGAGAAATACCCGGATACCAACATTGAGATCCAGGGGCACACCGACAGCACGGGACCTGAAGATTACAACCAGGCATTGTCGGAGCGCCGTGCCCGGTCGGTGGCCGGCTACCTGGCTGCACAGGGTGTGATGGACGAGCGGCTGAACACGGTCGGTTTCGGTGAAACCACACCCCGGTACGACAACGAAACGGACGAGGGGCGTGCACAGAACCGCAGGGTTGATTTCCTGATCACGGCCAATGAAAAGATGATCTCGGAAGCTGCCGAAGAAGCCAACAGGTAAGGGTCCCCCTCCGGCAGGAGGATCATTGATTATTTCACTTAAAATTATAAGAGATGAAAACAAGATCACTGATAATTTCCATGGTTTTTCTGCTGATTTCCGGCCTGATGGTTTTCGCACAGGACGGACAAAAAATTACATTCGGAGTCCAGGGCGGACTGAACCTTCAGAACATGTCCGCAAAAGACACCGATGGCGTTGACGTGGAAAATTCCCTGATCCCTGGATTCCATGCCGGGGTGAATGTGATCATCCCCATTGCACCGGATTTCTACTTCCAGCCCGTGCTTCAGTTTTCCCAGAAGGGAGCCAAGACCGAGGAAAGCCCCGATCCGGTCACATTCAGGGTAAATTACCTGGAACTTCCCCTGAACCTCCTGTACCGGGGGAGGCTCGGACAGGGTTATGTCCTGCTGGGTTTTGGTCCTTATGTGGGGTATGGCATAACCGGCAAAGCCACCTCCGGCGACGAGGAGATGGACATTGAATTCCAGAGCACCATCGAAACCGGCGATCCCCATTCCTCTGCTTATATTAAAGCGCTGGATGCGGGAGCCGGGATCTATGCAGGATACGAAACCGCCCTGGGACTCTATTTCCAGCTGAACACCCAGTACGGTCTGTTGAATATCAGTCCGGAAGATAAGCGCCTGAGCGACGACCAGTCCAGGGCGAACAACGTGGGATTCGGCATCTCCGCGGGATTCCGTTTCTGATCGCAACTTGTATTTTCTCCAGGGGAATATTCATCGTAAGAAGCCGCCTTTACCTTCAATCCGGGGCCGCTTCTTTTTTGTTATCGGCCCATCCCGGTATTGATACGGTGGCCTGGTAGTTGGAACTGTTGTAGAGAGGGTTGCGCACAGGCCGGTACAGGTCTCCTTCCTTCGGATTGTCCTCCTGTGTATAGACCCAGATCGCTCCCGGGTCCCAGACCACGATCTCATCGCGACAGTCGCCCGTGATATCCAGCACCGCATAGCACATATCCGGGTGACCGTCATCGGGGAATTCAAGCACCCGGCGGCCACGGCCGTCCCACGCCCCGCCTTCTTCCACATTGGCGTTCAGCACGAAAAACTCCTCCCCTTCGCCGGTCCAGTTCAGCGGGAGACACATGCTCCCGTACTGGTTGGGCTCCAGATCATGGTAGATGTTACCCCGTGCATCGTACAGATGGATGATCCCCTGGTTCCCCCAGAAATTGACCGAGACCGTCTCCAGTCCGGGCAGGTCGTCCCTGAAATTGGCCACGGCCGGGTTCTGCACATGCCCCACGTAATGATGTTTGAATATCTCCCCTTCCGCGGTAGCGAAGAACATCCCCTCATCACTGGCCGCACAGAGATAGACGGGCTCCCCTTCCCCCGCAAGATCCACCACGGCCACCCCGTCGGCATGATCCTCCAGGACCGAATCCAGGCTCCAGAGCTTCTTCCCGTAGTCGTCAAACAGGCTGTAGCCCATTAGCAACTCATCCTTTCCGTCCGCATCCGTATCATAGGCGTAAGGATAATGCCCTGTGGTGCATTCATTCTCCCAGAGGACATTCAGCTGCGGATCGTAGGCCCACACATACCGGTAGCGGTCCTTCAGGATGATGTTCCCGTCATATCCCCTGCCTTCCAGGTCGCAGAAATAGAGGCAGTCGCCCAAAATGCGCGGGAAGATGTTATGGCCAGAAGGCAGCGGCTTGCCTCCCGGAGAGAGCGGTGTGGGACGGCTGTACTTTGTTTTTCCGGTCCTTCCATCGGCCACGATGATCCGCTGACCCATGCAATAGACCACCTCGCTCTGTCCGTTATCATCCAGGTCGTGGATCTGGAAAGCCACATCGTTGGTCAGGCTGGTCTTCCAGGGATCAGGAGAGCCCACCTGCCACAGTGTTTCTCCGTCGAAGGTCATGGCCGTGAGGCAGCTCAGCTCGCTGTTGCGGTCCTTAGGCCCGTGGTGCACCACCTGTCCCATGAGCACATCCGGGGTCCCGTCCCCGTCCAGGTCCCCGAACCTCAGGTTGCGGGCGGTCCCCGCATCACCCGTCTGGATCTTTTTCCAGAGCCTCATCTCCGGGATCCCCTGCTGCAGGGCTGTTTCTTCTCTTTCTCGCTCCAGTATCTCTCGTTCCAGACGCCTGGCAGCCTCTCTGCCGGTGGTGACCCGCACCGCCCCGAAGCGGGCCGGGCCATCTGCAAGAAACCCGATCTTCCCGGTGGCATAGGTGCTGTCTTTACATGTAAACATTCCCTTTTCATTCATCCATGCCGTGATCCGGGGGCCTGAAACAGTGATGCGCAACGCGATTTCCCCCGTCCCACTGCTGTCGAGTTCTTTTTCGGCCAGGATCCTTTCATCGGGCATCCTGAAAGCCTTCCCGTGGTTGACCACCATCAGCCTGACCATTTGATCTTCGATTCCGAAAAAGTAATAACACCGGTCGTTCCGGTACCGGAAAACGACCCCGCACCTGGAAACAAGCGTTTCCGGACGGATGTTCACCCGGACCGTATAATCCCTCCAGAGGGTATCGCCCGCAATGACCATGGGATGCCAGTGCCGGTCCTGGTTGATCCCGTCCTGGCACAGGTACCGCTTCCCGTCAGATGCACGGACGTACCACGATTCGGGCAGGTTGTACCGGAAGGTGGAAATGGCCCAGTTCCCCACGGGGGCGGCCGAGGGAAGGTAATGGTACTCAGTATGCGCCCCTGCGCCTGCGCCCAGTGGACCCCTTCGCATCCCGCTGTAATCGTCCGAGAAGATCACCACACTGTCATTGCCAGTTTTGCATGAGATAAGGACTGTTATCAGGATGAAAACGGTAATTGTCTTAGATGTTTGCATTGGGTCACAGACTTCAGTATGTTCCTGAATACTTCACAAATCTTGAATAAACTCATTCACAAGTAGTATGCGTTCACTGTTTTTTTTGTTGAACAGAAGGTGATCAAAGTCTTTTTTCTTTACCTCCAGGTCCACCTTCTTCAATATTTTTTCTGTAGCGCCTTTAAGTTCCTCCAGGTTATGAATGCCATTTTTTTGAGTGAGGGATTCGTAATCTGGTTTTATCTGGGAAAGCAGAAAAATGGCATCATAAAAATCACGGCCTTTTTGACGCGACAGCATCGCAGATAATTTCATGGAACACATTACTTCATCTGAAGGCACAGGAAACGGGAAAAAGTAACCACAACCTTTTATGTTTTTCAAGCTGCGTTTATACTGTATATACTGGTCCTCACATTCGATCTTTATTTCTGTTATGCAGCAAATATGGTGCGTTTTAAAAACATAATGAAATATTGATTTGGTTTTTAAAGGCAGACTTTGCGCCAAGTGTTTAGCAAGGGGGGTAATTACAAGGAATATAAGATGCAACTGATCGTTCCCGAATACAAAAAGAGGACACCGTCCGTAAAGAGGAAGATTTCCTGCTATTTCGGATTAACGCGGGATTACGCAACAACCTGCGGTTGCTTCGCGATCACCGGTCGGGGAGGTGAAAAACTGAAGGGGTGCCTGCTTTTATGCAGTTTATGTTATTTCAGATTATTTACCCTTGATCCGCTACATTCAGCGGTGAATGATGTTCGTGGGTGATTTTCCAGGCACCGTCAACTTTTACAAATACCAGCGTTGTTGAACCCCAGATCTGATGAACTTCTCCTCCAATAACAGGACGAAAGTCTGCATGGAAAGTAACAACGGCCACATCGCCAAAAACATCGATCTTCAAATCACCCAGGTCATAGTCGAAGCCGGAAATTGCACCGACCAGTCCACGCTCATAGTGTTCGTTATCTGCAGAATTAAAGCGATGCTCACTATCCCTGAACTCTGTGAATTTTGGTCCGTACACGTGATAGGAAATGAGCCTGTCGGCATCGTTGTCCTGAATGCTTTTAAATATTCCATCGAGCACGTTTTTTATCTCAGCCTGAGATTCAGGAAACTGATCGTTGATAATATCGATCTTTTGTTCCTCAACAATCATATTATCATTCTTTTGACCGCAACCGGAAAATACTGCACTGAAGATGATCATCGCTAAAAACGTCAATTTTGTTTTCATGATTTAAAAATTTTAGATGATGGTTATTGTATTAATTTGTTGTAATCAGGTTTTTTGGGGTTCGAGGCTTCATACCATTGTAATAATCCCTGCACCACTTTGTAACTTTTGCAGTATTGGAGGGGCCAGGATCTGCTCCCACAATGGCCTTTGGCCATCGGGCGCTCCGTTTGGCCCATGCAGTTTCCGCTGCACCCACTTCCTGAACTTTCCAATAATGGGATAAGCGTATTATTTAGCCGACCCTGTTCAATCAAGGAGTGCACATTTAAACAACGATCATCAATAAAAGTTAATGGGTATTGAATGATTACCAATTAATTAACAAATTTTTATGAAGTATAACGACATTAAATTGAATTTTGCTGTTTGTCGGGAGTACGGGATTGCTCGCTTCGCTCGCGA
>DSDZ01000017.1 GCA_011048475.1 Bacteroides sp.
AGGAGGAATTCCCCATAACGCGCCTTTATGGTCACAAAATTAGTTTTTTATTGCATAATCCTGTTTGTATCAGGTGAAAAAACCCTGCGCTTTTTGCGAATTCAATAGATATTTGTACTTTTGCGTCGTCGTTAGGAGGGTGTTATTCTTAGGGGGCGTTTGTCCCCTATTTTATTACCCTGTAAAATTCTATCGGACAGGCAGATGAAAATGATTACAGCCAGCGGGGTCATCGGGATGCTGGAGGAACGGATCCGGGGCACGGAGGTGTTCCTGGTGGAAGTATCTGTTAAACCGGGCAATTCCATCAGGGTGATCGTGGACCGTCCCGGAGGGATCTCCGTGGACGAATGTGCGGAGATCAGCCGGTTTTTGAATGAGCAGATGGGCCCCGATGCAGGGGATTACGCACTTGAGGTGTCTTCACCCGGGGTGGGGACCCCCTTCCGGGTGAGGCAGCAGTATGAAAACCACATCGGGCGGGATGTGGAAGTGGTCATGAACGACGGAAGGAAACTGAAAGGGACCCTCCGATCTTTTGACAAAGAGGTTCTCCGGCTGGTCGCAGGCGGAAAGGAAACAGAACTTAGGTTTGAGCAGATCAAAACAACGAAAGCAACCATATCATTTAAATGATTCAACTGCAGTGAAATGGAAAATATTAACCTGACAGAGACATTTTCTGAATTCAAGGAACTGAAGAACATCGACAGGGTGACCATGATGAGTGTGCTGGAAGATGTATTCAGGGGAATGCTGCTGAAGAGATACGGGTCTGATGAGAATTTTGACATCATCATCAACATTGACAAGGGAGATTTCGAGATCTGGAGGAACCGCGAGGTGGTGGAGGATGGTGAAGTGGAGGACCCCAACCTGCAGATCGGGATCTCTGAGGCAAAGAAAATCGACGAGGATTATGAGGTGGGAGAGGAAGTGACCGATGAAGTGAAACTGGCAGATTTCGGGAGAAGGGCCATTCTTTCCCTCAGGCAGAACCTTTCGGCACGTATCATGGAACTGGAAAAGAATCATCTTTACAACAAATACAAAGACCGGATCGGGGATGTGGTTACGGGAGAGGTTTACCAGGTATGGAAAAGGGAGATCCTCATCCTTGACGACGAAGGCAATGAGCTGATCCTTCCCAAGACCGAGCAGATCCCTTCGGATTATTTCCGCAAGGGTGATACCATCAGGGCGGTGGTGGTAAAGGTGGATATGCGGAATGCCAATCCGCTGATCATCCTCTCAAGGACTTCACCCGTGTTCCTGGAGCGACTGTTCGAGCTGGAAGTCCCCGAAATCTTCGACGGCCTGATCACCATCAAGAAGATCGTGCGGGTTCCCGGCGAAAGGGCAAAGGTTGCCGTGGAGTCTTATGATGAGCGGATCGATCCGGTGGGAGCCTGCGTGGGGATGAAAGGTTCCCGCATCCACGGGATCGTCAGGGAGCTGAAGAACGAGAACATCGATGTAATCAATTTTACGACCAACAGCCAGCTGTTCATTACCAGGGCGCTGAGCCCGGCCAAGATTTCCTCCATCAAGCTGAACGAGGAGGAGAAACGGGCGGAGGTTTACCTTCAGCCGAAGGAGGTCTCCCTGGCCATCGGGAAAGGTGGACTGAACATCAAGCTGGCAAGTCAGCTCACGGGTTATGAAATTGATGTGTACAGGGAATCAGATGAGGACGATGAGGATGTGAACCTGGAAGAATTTGCCGATGAAATCGAAGGATGGATCCTGGATGAACTGAAGGCCATCGGATGCGATACGGCAAAATCTGTCCTGAACCTGAGTGTGGAAGATCTTGTGAAGAGAACTGATCTGGAGGAGGAGACCATCCGTGAACTGATCAGTGTGCTTAAAGCGGAATTTGAATAAACGCATATGGTAGAGAAGAAGGCAACAAGACTTAGCAAAATTGCCAGGGAATTCAATGTGGGGATCAATACCATCGTGGATTTTCTGGGCAGGAAAGGCTATGAGATCAACTCCAACCCGAACACCAAGGTGGATCCTGAACTCTATGATCTTCTGATTGAGGAATACAGCACGGACCTGAACGTGAAGAAAGAGTCGGAGAAGCTGACCCTGAGGAATTTGCGGGAGCGGAAGGAGACCATATCCCTGGAGGATATGGACAGCCTGCAGGAAACCGAGGAGTCCGAAGAGCTGTTGATTACAGATACCACCGCCGGGGTCCAGGAGGAAAAAGTAACAGCGTTGCCTGATGAGGAGGAGCCTGAAGAGGCGGAGGAAGAAGTTGCCCATGAGGAAGCCAGGCAGGAGCCTGCCCGGGAGGAGGCTGAAACGGAAGCGGCCGCGGAGCAGGAAGAAGCGGAAGAAGCCGGACCGAAGGTCCTTGGCAGGATCGATCTGGAATCCATGAACCAGCGTACCCGTCCCAAAAGTAAGGCCGAAAAGGAAAAAGAGAAAAAGGTAGCCGCAAAAGATGAAAAACCTGCCGGGAAACCTGAAAAAGAGGCAGGAAAAAAAGAACCGGAGAAAAAGGAACCGGAGAAAAAGGAACCGGAGGAAAAGACCGGGGAAAAGGCGGAGGAAAAAGTCCAGGCAGGGAAGAAAAAAGAAGACGAGGACCTGATCCCGACACGCGTGGAGAAACTGAGCGGTCCCACCGTGGTGGGCAAGATCGATCTGCCATCGAAGAAAGAGACCAAGAAGAAACCCGTAGCCTCTAGCGAAGATTCCGACCTGCGCGGGCACAAGAAGAAGAGAAAGCGGATCAGAAAAGAGATCGAGCATGTGGACGTGGAGGACCAGGACAAGTCGGCCGGCAGAAAGGACAAAGGCAGGAAGAGAAAGCGGATCACCAGGCCCGAAGTGAATGAAGAGGATGTGCAGAAGCAGATCAAGGACACTTTGGCCAAACTGACCAGCAAAAGTGCCAAATCCAGGGCCTCCAAATACAGGCGTGAGAAGCGCGATGCGGTCCAGCAGAGACTGCAGGAGGAAAGCGAGCAGCGCGAACAGCAGAAAAATGTATTGAAAGTCACCGAATTCGTATCGGTGAATGAACTGGCGAACATGATGAATGTCCCTGCCAATGAGGTGATCCAGACCTGCATGAACCTGGGCCTGTTCGTCTCCATCAACCAGCGCCTGGATGCGGAGACCATGTCGGTGGTGGCCGATGAATTCGGTTTCAAGGTGGAATTTGTCAGCGCCGACCTGGTGGAATCGATGGGTGAAGAGGAGGAGGATCCCGGAACCCTTGAGCCCCGACCGCCTATAGTGACCGTGATGGGCCATGTGGACCACGGAAAAACCAAACTTCTGGACGTGATCCGCCATGCCAACGTGGTTGCCGGTGAGGCGGGTGGGATCACCCAGCATATCGGGGCCTATTCCGTGGAGCTGGAAGACGGACGGAAAATTACATTCCTGGACACCCCGGGGCATGAAGCGTTTACCGCAATGCGTGCCCGCGGAGCGCAGATCACCGATGTGGCCATCATCGTGGTGGCTGCCGATGACGGGGTGATGCCCCAGACCATTGAGGCCATCAATCATGCGGCAGCTGCCGGTGTTCCCATCGTATTTGCCATCAACAAGATTGACAAACCTACCGCCAATCCTGAGAAGATCAAGGAGGCGCTGGCCAACATGAATTACATGGTTGAGGACTGGGGCGGAAAATACCAGTCCCAGGAGATCTCGGCCAAGAACAACATCAACATCGAGGAACTGCTGGAGAAGGTGCTGCTTGAAGCCGAAATGCTGGATCTGAAAGCCAATCCGAACAGGCGTGCACGGGGCACCGTGGTGGAATCGAGCCTCGACCGCGGGCGCGGCAACGTGGCCACCATCCTGGTTGAATCGGGCACCCTCAGGGTGGGGGATGTGGTCCTCGCAGGGCACCATTACGGACATGTGAAGGCCATGTTCAATGAGCGGGGAAAAAAGATCACCGAAGCCGGGCCTTCCACACCCGCGCTCATTCTCGGGCTGAACGGCGCCCCCCAGGCAGGTGAGAGCTTCCATGTGATGGAAAGTGACAAGGAAGCGAAGGAGATCGCCAACAAGCGGGAACAGTTGCAGCGTGAGCAGGAGCTCAGGACCACGAAACACATCACCCTGGATGAGATCGGCCGGCGCATCGCCATCGGGAATTTCCAGGAGCTGAACGTGATCGTGAAGGGAGATGTGGACGGATCCATTGAGGCGCTTTCCGATTCACTGATCAAGCTGGGCACTGAAGAGATCCAGGTGAATATCAAGCACAAGGCGGTGGGACAGATCTCCGAATCGGACATCCTGCTTGCCGCAGCCTCCAATGCCATTGTGATCGGGTTCCAGGTGCGTCCTTCGCTGAGTGCCAGGAGGCTGGCCGAGAAAGAGCAGATTGACGTCCGCCTCTATTCGGTTATTTACGATGCCATCGGGGAGGTGAAAGCAGCCATGGAAGGGATGCTGTCGCCTGAGATCAGGGAGGAGATCATCGGCACCCTGGAGGTGCTTGAAACATTTAAGATCACGAAGGTGGGGACCATCGCCGGCTGCATCGTGCGTGAAGGAAAGATCAGGCGGACCTCCAAGGTGAGGCTGATCAGGGACGGCATCGTAATCTACAGCGGTGAACTGGGCTCCCTGAAGCGCTTCAAGGATGATGCCAGGGAAGTGGCGGCGGGCCTGGAGTGCGGTCTCAATATCGAAAATTTCAACGACATCAAGGTGGGCGATATGGTGGAGGCCTTCGAGGAAACCGAGTTGAAAAAGAAACTCTGATCCGTCTCCCTATTTTACTATCTTAGCATACCAAAACAGAGTGGTATGTATGAATTCATCGAGGGGGAGTATGTGGAGAAATCACCCGCCCACCTGGTCGTCATGGCCGGATCCCTGGCCTACTACATCCATATATCAGTCCATACCTACACGCAGATCAGCAAGCTGGACGGCGGCAGGATCTATCTCCACCTGATCGTCAGGGAGGATGCCCGGCTGCTGTTCGGTTTCAGCGGCCGGGAAGAGCGCGAGATCTTCCGGATGCTCATCTCCGTCTCGGGTGTGGGGGCCAACACGGCCAGGCTCATCCTTTCCTCCCTTTCGCCGGAAGAGATATCCCAGGCCATCCTGAAAGGAAATGTGGCGGTGCTTCAGGGGATCAAGGGGATCGGAGCAAAGTCCGCCCAGCGGATCATTGTGGACCTGAAGGATAAGATCGGCAAGGGTGCGGGAATAGACGAATTATTCTTTTCACAGGACAATACAAACCGTGAAGAAGCGTTATCAGCATTAGTGGCACTGGGTTTTCCGAAGAAAGCGGTGGAGAAAATCCTGACCCGTATATTGGCGGACCAGCCGGATCTTTCCGCGGAAGAGATCGTGAAGGCTGCCCTGAAGTTTATGTAGAATCAGACCACTTTGCTATCTGTTGAACCGGCGGTATCACCATATACTTCTCGTTATATTCGGATTTCTGTGGGTCACCGGATCAATGGCACAGGACACCACCCTGAATTATCCCCTTCCTGACGAAGCCGGCTACCCGTTCTCCACTTCCAACCTGAACTCACCCCTGTACCTGGAAAATCCTTCCAATCTCCGTACGACGGTCATCTATGACCCGGTTACGGGGAAATACATTTTTTCCGAAACCATCGGCAACTGGAGTTACAGGCATCCCACGGTGATGGACAGGGAGGAGTACCAGGAATATGAATTCAGACAGGCGGTCAGGGATTACTGGAGGCTGAAATCGAGCGGGGAGTCCCTGGAGTCGCAGCTATCCTTCATCCCTCCGCTGCAGGTGGGGGGGGAGGCTTTCGACCGGCTGTTCGGATCCAATACAATCAACATCGTTCCCTCGGGAAGTGCAGAGCTTATTTTTGGGTTCAACCTCTCCAAACAGGAAAATCCCAGCATCAGCGAACGGCTCAGGAGCGTCCCCTCTTTCACATTCGATGAGAAGATTATCATGAACGTGGCCGGTTCCATCGGCGATAAAATGGCCATGGACATCAGCTACAACACAGAGGCCACATTTGACTTTGAGAACCAGACCAAGCTCGAATATTCGGGCAAGGAGGACGAGATCATCAAAAAGATCGAAGCGGGGAATGTGAACCTGCCCCTGCCCGGCTCCCTGATCAACGGGAGCATGAGCCTGTTCGGTTTGAAGACGGAGCTGCAGTTCGGGAAGCTCAGGGTGACCAGCGTCTTTTCCCAGCAGCGGGGCGAGTCGTCCGTGATCAACGTCCAGGGCGGGGCACAGCTCCAGGAATACTCGGTCACCGTGGATGATTACGATGCCAACAGGCACTTTTTCCTGAGCGACTACTTCAGGGACAATTACAACAGGGCGCTTTCCCGGCTGCCGGTGATCACCTCCGATGTCTCGATCACCCGTATCGAGGTCTGGGTGACCAACAAGACCATCAACTTTGAGGATTCGCGTAACATTGTGGCGGTGACCGACCTGGCCGAGGCGAATCCGAGATCGGGTGTGATCAGTCCCGTATCGGGACAGACAGGCGACCATCCCCGGAACGGGGTCAACAACGCTTACGAGCTGCTGACCGAGACCCATGCTGCCATCAGGGATATCAAGAACGCCACCAGCGAGCTGGAGGATGCGGGACTGGTGCTGGGGGTGGACTTCGAGAAGATCGAAAATGCAAGGATGCTCTCCCCCAGGGAATTTACTTTCAACGACAAGCTGGGATACATCTCCCTGAATACGGCCCTGAACACCGATG
>DSDZ01000022.1 GCA_011048475.1 Bacteroides sp.
ACTGTACACCATTCATTCACTCCGGCTCGAGTATTTTGATTACGAGGTCTCCGATTCAGTGGCGGTGATCAATCCGAACTACCTGGGCGGGGGAAACACGAACCTGGGTTTTTTCATGCTGACCTACAACTTCAGTTATGACCTGAGGGATTCAAAAATATACCCGCTGGAAGGCTTTGCGGTCAGGCTCAGGGCCGAAAAAATGGGCCTGGGGATCATACCTGACTACCCATACCAGAACCTCCGCTTCACCGGGGTATTCCTGTTCCACCAGATGATCGCCCGCAGGATCTATTTTACAAATGCCACCAAAGCCAGGTATTCCATGGAAAAAATGTTACCCTATGCACTGGGGAGGGGACTCGGCTACAGTGAATTCCTGAGCGGATACGAGGATTATGTGATGGACGGAACAGACTACTTCATCACCAAGTATATCCTCAAATTCCAGGTGGTCAAACCGACCACGAAGATCATTCCCCTCATTCCGCTGGAGCAGTTCAACAAGGTGCATTTTGCCATTTATGTCAACCTGCTGGCCGATGCGGGATATGTCCACAATGTCTTTCCCGATCCCACCAACAACATGGTCAACGACTGGCAGTTCTCCACAGGGATCGGCCTTGATTTTGTCACCTATTACGACCAGGTGCTGCGGGTGGATTATGTGATCAACAGGTATGGGAAGAGCGGGTTGTTCTTCCACATTGAAACGCCTTTCTCCAGATGGTAACCACAGAAATGGAATCAGTATGAAAACGTCCAGTCAATATGCCACGATCATTACGCTCCTGATCACACTGCTTGCAGCTGCGGCCGTCCTGCTGGGCATCCTGGCGGATTTCAGATACAATTTTCTGGAATATGCGGTGCCTGCCTTTCCAGCCATGGTGGGAACATTTCTGATCGTCCAATATTATTTCAGCCGGTTCGTCAAACAGAAGATCAATCCGATTTTCAAGACCATCCGAAGCCATGCCCTGGATGAACAGGAGCAAAGCCGCAAAGCCGGCAGGGAAGATATCGTGAAGCAACTGGACAGGGAGGTACAGGTGTGGACCACGAACAAGACCGAAGAGATCAGGAAACTCAGACAGCTGGAGCGGTACCGAAAGGATTTCCTGGGGAATGTATCCCATGAACTGAAGACCCCCATCTTTAACATCCAGGGATATATCCTGACACTCCTGGACGGGGGGATCAAGGATGATCATGTGAACCGGCTTTACCTGAAGCGTGCCGAGAAAAGCATCAACAGGCTGATCAACATCCTGGAGGACCTGGATGCCATCGGAAGGCTTGAGTCGGGAGAGTTCAAACTGCAGATGGAGCGTTTTAACCTGGTGAAGGCGGTGGAGGAGGTGTTTGAGGACCATGAGATGCAGGCCAGAAAGCGCCGCATCAGGCTGGGATTTGACAGCAGCTACAACAAGCCCGTGTTTGTGATGGGGGACAGAAAACGGATCATGGAAGCCATCGGCAACCTGATCAACAACTCCATCAAGTACGGGAAGCCGGGGGGCAGAACAACAGTCGGTTTTGTGGATACCGGGGAGAACATCCTGGTGGACATCACCGATAACGGGATCGGGATCGAAGAGGAGAACCTTCCCCGGATCTTTGAAAGGTTCTTCAGGGTGGATAAGAGCCGTTCGCGGGAGTCGGGGGGGACGGGACTGGGCCTTTCAATCGTGAAACATGTCATCCAGGCACACAAGCAGACCATCACCGTGCGAAGCAAGCCGGGCAAGGGGACCTCGTTCATTTTTTCAATGGACAAGGCCTAAGGCTCCTTCCAGTCGCCCTGCTCCTTCATCAGCCGGATCAGGGCGTCCAGCGCCTCTGTTTCAGGGATCCTTTTACGGACGGGGATTTTGCCTTTGTAAAGGGTGATCCTGCCGGGACCCGCACCCACATACCCGTAGTCGGCATCGGCCATTTCACCGGGACCGTTCACAATGCAGCCCATCACCGCGATCTTCAGAGATGCCAGGTGGGAAGTGGCCGCCTTGACCTCCTTAAGCCTGGTGACAATGTCGAAACGGGTTCTCCCGCATGAAGGACATGCGATATAAGAAGTTCTGCTGATCCTGGCACCGGCAGCCTGCAGGATCGCCAGCACGGTTTCGTTGAGCGTGGATGGATCCATGAAGGGATTGTCCGCCCAGACCGCATCAATGGCCCCGTCAACCAGCAGTGCGCCCAGCTCTCCTGCGAGCTTGATGGTGAATATTCCGGGATCGCGCTCCGCGCTTCCTGTCCTGTAAAGGATGGGTGTGCGGCGATCCTGTTTGCAAAAAGCCGAAAGGAGCAGTTTCACCTCCGGGATGGTGCGGGAACCCCGCTCCAGCATCAAAATTTTCCTGCCGTCTGACAGCCGTGCCGGCTCTTTTTGCCACAGCTCGTATGAAACCACCAGGGATGCAATCCGGTCAGGGGTCAGGTCCGATTCTTTCTCAGGGGGGACGGGACTGATGATCCTGGTCTTTTTCATGCCGCCGATGCCGGCAACGGGAACGGACCTGCGGCGTTCGAAACAGAAGGGATCCCAGGGATGTCCGCTGAACGGATCACAGGGAATGTGGTCCGGTTTCGGGAAAAGCCTGACAATGTCGGCAGCCACAGGCATTTCATCTTCCGGGGGACCGGTCAGGGAAACGCGGACTGTATCACCCATGCCTTCCATCAGAAGGGGAGCAATGCCCACGGCCGACAGGATCACCCCTTCCGCTCCCTCCCCGGCCTCGGTCACTCCCAGGTGAAGGGGGTAGTCCATCCCTTCCCCCATCATCCGGTGGACCAGCAGGCGGACCGACTGGACCATGATGCGCGGGTTGCTGGATTTCAGGGAGACCACCACTTTTTCAAAGGATTGTTTCTGACAGATCCTCAGAAACCGGAGGGCCGATTCGGCCATGCCGGCAGGGGTGTCCCCGAACTCAGTCAGAATGGAATCACTCAGAGAGCCGTGATTCACCCCGATGCGGATGGCGGTTCCATGCTTCCTGCAGGTGTTGATCAGCTGGGTGAGCAGATGATCGGGGGACTTATCTTTCAGGTAATTGCCGGGATTGATCCGGATCTTTTCAACCACCCGGGCGGCCTCCGGTGCCAGGGCGGGTTTAAAATGGATATCGGCCACAAGCGGAGTGCGGCATCCGAGGGCGCGCAGTTCCGTTCTGACCTTTTCAAGGCTTTGAACCTCTTTGATTCCCTGGGTGGTCAGACGCACCAGCTCTGCACCGGCTGCGACCATCCTTCTGCACTGTTCCACCGTGGCCCGGATATCATTGGTATCGGTATTGGTCATGGACTGGATCCGGACGGGAAAGGTTCCTCCCAGCGGAAGATCTCCCACGGTGATGGTTCGTGAACGGTAGGGATCAGGCATCTTTGGAAAATTCCCAGTCAGTTCCTTGCTTCCTGTCCATGATGACCACTCCCAGGTCGGTCAGCACGGCCCGGATCCGGTCGGCCGCCTCAAAATCCTTTCGGTTTTTGGCCTCGGTCCGCAGCTGCAGGATCAGCTCAATGAGTTCCCCTGTAATCCCTTTTCCGGAATCGCCGGGGGAGATCATTTGCAGGCCCAGGATGGAAAAAAGCCATGTATCATAGAGCTCCTTCAGTTTTTTCAAATCTTCCTTCACCAGGCTCGCGCGGCTTTCCTGGATCTCATTGATCCATTTCACTCCCTCGAAGAGGTGAGAGATCAGGATCGGTGTGTTCAGATCGTCGTTCATGGCTTCCCCGCACCGGTGTGACAGTTCGTCCACGTCAAACGCGGACTCCGGTCCGGCCGGCAGGGAATCGATCGCCGCCGCGGCTTTCAGCAGGCGGAGCAATCCTTTCTCAGATGCCTGAAGTGCCTGGTTTGAAAAATCAAGGGGACTCCGGTAATGGGCCTGGAGGATGTAAAACTTGATGGTCATCGGGGCATAGGCCTGTTCCAGCAACCGGTGACTCCCTGTGAATATCTCATCCAGGGTGATGAAGTTGCCCAGGGACCGGCCCATCTTCTGACTGTTGATGGTGATCATGTTGTGATGCATCCAGAAGCGAACCGCAGGTTCTCCGAACCCGGCCACATTCTGTGCGATCTCGCATTCATGATGGGGAAAGAGCAGGTCCATCCCCCCGCCATGGATATCCAGAGGAATCCCCAGGTATTTGGTGCTCATGACCGAACATTCCAGGTGCCAGCCGGGATATCCCTCGCCCCAGCGGGAGGGCCACTTCATCAGGTGGGAAGGATCGGCTTTTTTCCAGAGCGCAAAGTCGAGCGGATTGTTCTTTTCGGACTGGCCATCCAGGGGCCTGGTATTGGCGAGCAGGTCCTCCGTTTTTCTTCCCGAAAGCCGGCCGTAGGGATGGGATTCGCTGTATCTGGCCACGTCAAAATAGACCGAACCATTCTTTTCGTAGGCGTATCCTGCATCCAGTATCTTTTCAACGAGCTGCTGCTGCTCGATGATGTGTCCGCTGGCCATGGGTTCGATGCTGGGCGGGATCAGGTTCAGAAGGCGCATGTTATCATGGTACCGGTTCAGGTACCGCTGCACGACTTCCATGGGTTCAACCGATTCGAGCCGCGCCTTCTTGATGATCTTGTCCTCCCCTTCATCGGCATCATGCTCCAGGTGGCCCACATCGGTGATGTTCCGCACATATCTGACCCGGTAGCCGAGATGGGAAAGGTAACGGTACAGTACATCAAAAACAACAGCCTGCCGTGCGTGACCCAGGTGCGCATCGCCGTAGACGGTCGGACCGCATGCATACAGACCAACAAAAGGCGGGTTGGCAGGCTCAAATTGCTCTTTATTTCGGGAGAGGGTGTTGTAAATGAAAAGTTTGTTGGTCATAACTCTGCAAAAATAGTAATTTTAGCATTTACCAGAAAGCAGCAAATATATGGGAAACGGCAGACAAAAAGGAAAGGAAAGATTTTCAGTCGAACAGGCTTCCGTGTTGATCATGGGCCTTCTCGGAAGGAATCCGAAGCAGATCTTCAATCACAAGCAGATTTTGAAGATGCTGTTCATCAACGATAAAAAAAGAAAAGCCGTCATCAGCGGGGCGCTTGACGAACTGGTGCGGAAAAAGCAGATTGAGGAGGTCGGACCGGGCCGCTACAGGCTGCTGAGCAGGGCAGGGTACAGGACGGGCACACTGGACATGTCGCACCACGGGTATGCATACCTGGTGTCGGAGGACGAAGGGGAGGATGTGTTCATTGCCAGGAACGATCTGAACAAGGCGCTGGACGGGGATCTGGTCAAGGTGTTCGTGTATCCGAAAAGAAAACGCAGCGCAAGGTTGGAGGGTGAGGTGGTGGAGATCCTGGAAAGGGCAAGGGAAACATTTGTGGGCACAGTGGAGATCTCCAAGAATTACGCATTCCTCCTGCCCGATAACCGGAAAATGCCGGTGGATATCTTCATTCCCCTTGAGAAGCTGAACCGGGCCGAACACGGCCAGAAAGCCATTGCCAGGATCATTGACTGGCCGGACCATGTGAAAAATCCCTTCGGAGAGATTGTGGATGTCCTGGGTTATCCCGGAGAGAACGAAACGGAAATGCATTCCATCCTGGCCGAGTTCGAACTGCCGATCAGGTTTTCAAAGGAGGTGGAGGAAGAAGCTGAGAAAATCCCTGACGGGATCACTGAAAAAGAGATCAGCAATCGCAGGGATTTCAGAAAGGTGCCAACATTCACCATTGACCCCGAGGATGCGAAGGATTTCGATGATGCGCTTTCGATCAGACCAATGGACGGGAATTTGTGGGAAGTGGGGGTCCATATCGCCGACGTTTCATTTTATGTGCAGCCGAAATCCATTCTTGACAACGAAGCCTACGAAAGGGGCACTTCCGTGTACCTGGTGGACAGGGTGGTCCCCATGCTGCCCGAAAAACTTTCCAACGGGGTGTGTTCCCTCCAGCCCAACAAGGACAAGCTCACCTTTTCCGCCGTCTTTCTGATGGATGATAGGGGAGGGGTGAAAGATGAATGGTTCGGCCGGACGGTGATCAATTCGGACAGAAGGTTCAATTATGAAGAGGCGCAGCAGATCATCGAAACCGGAAAAGGAGACATGAAGGAGCAGATGTTAAAGCTATATGAGATTTCCAGGATACTGCGGGAAACCCGTTATAAAAACGGCTCCATCAATTTCGAACGGGATGAGGTGAAATTCCACCTGGAGGAGGACGGCACCCCCACCGGGGTCTATTTCAAAGTGCAGAAAGAGTCCAACTGGCTCATCGAGGAGTTCATGCTGCTGGCAAACAGAAGGGTGGCTGAATATGCGAGCCGGGGAGGAAAATACAGGAAAGAGGTGGATCAGCAGGAAGAGAAAAGAGGCAAACTGAAAGGTAAGACGTTTGTCTACCGGATCCATGATGTGCCGGACGGGGAAAAAATGGCGTCCTTCAGCAGGTTCATCACAAAATTCGGTCATTCACTTGATCCGCAGCAGCCGGTACGGCAGCTTTCCAGATCCCTGAACGCGTTGCTGGATGCGGTACAGGGAAAAAAGGAACAGCACGTGGTGGAAATGATGGCCCTCCGGTCCATGGCCAAGGCGCGGTACTCCACGAAAAACATCGGGCATTACGGGCTCTCCTTCAGGGATTATGCCCATTTCACTTCACCCATCCGCCGGTATCCGGACCTGATGGC
>DSDZ01000201.1 GCA_011048475.1 Bacteroides sp.
GAGCAGATGCGGGTGATGCTGGGACTGGTGGATTATTATTTCCCCATCTTCGAGGAGATCTTCGATTATTACCAGGTTCCCTATGAGCTCAAATACCTCTCGGTCATCGAATCGGCCCTGAATCCCAGGGCCATATCGAGGGCGGGGGCGGTCGGTGCCTGGCAGTTCATGTACGGAACCGGAAAGTTTTACGGGCTCACCATCAACTCCCTGGTGGACGAGCGGCGCGATCCTATCGCTTCCACACGGGCAGCCGCCCGGTACCTGACGGACCTGTACGGGATGTATGGCGACTGGACCCTGGCGCTTGCCGCTTACAACTGCGGCCCGGGCAATGTGAACAAAGCGATCAGGAGATCCGGGGGAAAAAGGAACTTCTGGGACATCTACTATTTCCTGCCCAGGGAGACCCGCGGCTATGTCCCGGCGTTCATCGCGGCCACCTATGCCATGAACCATTATCCCGAACACAGGCTTTCCAGGATCCCGGTGGAACTTCCCCTGTTCACCGACACGATCATGGTCCGTGAGCAGCTGCACCTGGCCCAGATCTCCGGGGTGCTGGGGATCCCCCTTCAGCAGCTGCGGGACCTGAATCCGCAGTACCGGGCGGACATCATCCCCGCCACTGCAAAACAACCCTACGCGGTGAGGATCCCGCTGGATCAGACAGCCCGCTTCATTGATCACCAGGACAGCATCTTTGCCTACAAAGATTCGGTTTATTTTGACCAGGGCAGGCTGGTGGCCACCCCCCTGCATTATACCTCCAACTATAGGGTGGAGCTTCCTTCGGACCGGTATGATAAACTTACCTATACGGTGAAATCGGGCGATAATGTGGGATTTATCGCGGACTGGTACGATGTGCGGGCCTCTGACCTTCGCTACTGGAACAACATCCGGAGGAATATCATCAGGTCCGGTCAGAAGCTGGTCATCTACAAGCCCAAAGGAAGCGCTTCCCGGTACAGGGATCTTGACCGGATGAGCTTTCAGGAAAAACAGCGGTTTGCCGGGCGGGATGTGGCGCCTCAGGCGACAGGATCCGGGGCAGCGGTTGAGGCCGGAAGTTCCGGATCATCGACCGGGGGAAGCCCGGGAGGCGGATCCCCTGCGGGAAGGGACGGGGAATACATCACCTACGTGGTGAAGAGCGGGGATACCCTGTGGGACATCGCCAGGAATTATCCGGGGGTGACGGAGACCGATCTTGCCAGGCTCAACAACATCACCAACCAGTCAAAAATAAAACCCGGTCAGGTTATCAGGATCAAGCGGAAAGGATGAGCAATGCGGCCGTTCAGGATCTCATATTCTTTGCAGCGGTGGGGCTGTTGCTTCTGGTCATCGCCCTTGCGCTGCCGGGGGAGGGGATCCGCATCACGGACCATCTCAGGATCCGGTTCTTTTCCGTAACAGATCTCTTCCGGAGTGATGACGGTTTCATGCGCTCCGGTGTGGAGGAGCTGCTCTCGGCCTCTTCGGTAACAGAGGACCCGGAAACAGATCCGGTTTTCGACCCGCTGGTGACCCCCGGCATGTTCACCACGCCGGATTCGGTGAAGGCGACCGCGGCGGATCCGCCTCCGGCTGACAAAATCCGGGCCAGGCCCTCGCAGGCAGACGGCGCCCCTGTGACTTCTTCCGCGGCGGGTGCAACCCCGAAAGAAGAATCTGATGTAAAGCACGTCCGCCCTGTCAATGCGGACAGCCTGGTGCATGCGGTGTACATGCTGCAGTTTGCCGACGGAAAGGAAGATGTGCTGGTCCCGTTCTACCGGAAGCTGGACGGGCTCAGGAAGGGGACCGTCCGCCGCACCCGGATCCTCCACTACGGGGATTCACAGATCGAAAATGACCGGATGACCGCGCTGATCAGGTTCCGCCTGCAGCAGCATTTCGGGGGATCGGGGACGGGACTCGTGCCGGCGGTTCCCATCTATGACCGGCACCTTGCCTACCGGCAGGAACAAACGGGTGAGTGGCAGCGCCATACTTTCTTCGGGAAACGAGACCCTTCCGTCAGCCACAGCTGCTACGGGGCGATGGCCGCGTTTGCATCGGTGCCCGGGGAGGAGGAGATGCCGTCGCTGTATTTCACCTTCAACACCGGCAGGAGGACGGGACAGTGCGACCGTGTGCGGGTCTTTTTCCACACAGAGGCGGACAATGCCTCCCTGGTATTCCGGGTGAACGATACCATCTTTGAAACCTTTACCAAACTGCCCGCGGGCTACCATGCGGCAGAGCTGAACATGGGCACAACCATGAAAGAGGTCGGACTGTGGACCGGATTTCCGGAGGGAGGCAGGATCTACGGGATCTCATTTGAGACGGACAGCGGCCTGCAGGTGGACAACATTGCCATGAGGGGATCGTCGGGACTGGTTTTCAGTAAGATGGACCACGACCAGCTGAAGGCCATGATGGAAGACCTCTCTCCCGGTCTGCTGATCCTTCAGTTCGGGGGAAACGTGGTTCCCTTCATCACGGATGTGGATTATTACAGGCGCGCTTTCAGAAGGGAGCTCCGGTTTATCGGGGGACTCTGTCCGGATGTGCCGGTGATCGTGATCGGACCGTCGGACATGTCCTTCAAGGAAAATGGACAGCTCACCACCTATCCTGCCGTGGAGCCGGTGAGGGACGCACTCAGGTCAGCCGCCCTGCAATCCGGGTACGCTTTCTGGGACCTGTATGAAGCAATGGGCGGCTTCAATTCGATGCCCTCCTTCGTGCAGGCGGACCCGCCCCTTGCAAAGACCGATTACATCCATTTCACCCCGCTGGGTGCGAACCTGGTGGCGGAAATGTTCTACAACGCCCTGATGCTCGATTACAACCAATATTTCAACGATCACTGAAACCTTGACCCAGATCCTCCCCGACATATTCCTTTTCAATCCGGATAAACCCCTGCTCTTTACCCAGCTCTACTTCTGGATCTTTTATTTCGTTGTCCTGCTTATCTATTCCATCATCTACAAGGAGCGGGCCCTTCGGAATGCCTTCCTCTTTGCGGCCAGTCTGTTTTTTTACTGGAAGACATCGGGACTTTTCTTCCTGATCCTGGTCTTTTCCACCGTATCGGATTTTTACCTGGGGAACCTGATCCATTATTCCCGGAAACAGGGGTGGAAGAAATTCGGGGTAATCATGAGCGTGGTGGTGAACCTCTTCATGCTCTCCTACTTCAAGTATACCTACCTGTTCGTCAATACGGTCAACAACCTGTTCAACCTGGACCTCCAGATCGTGAACCACCTGGCGCTCTGGTCCAACACCCTCACCGGCACCCGTTTCGACACCTCGGTCATCCTGCTGCCCGTGGGCATATCCTTTTACACCTTCCAGACCATCTCCTATACCGTGGATATCTACCGGGGGAAGGTGGATCCGGTAAAACACATCCTGGACTTCGGGTTCTATGTATCCTTCTTCCCGCAGCTGGTGGCAGGACCCATCGTGCGCGCCGCCCAGTTCATCCCCCAGCTCTACAAGCGCTACCACCTCACCCGGGAGGAGTTCGGGTATGCCCTTTTCATGATACTCAAGGGACTTTTCAAGAAGATCTTCATCGGGGACTACATCGCGGTCAATTTTATCGACCGGGTCTTTGCCGATCCCATGGGTTTTTCCGGCTTCGAGAACCTGATGGCCCTCTACGGCTATTCCCTCCAGGTTTACGTGGATTTTTCGGGGTACACCGATATCGCCATCGGGGTGGCCCTGCTGCTGGGATTCCGGCTGCCCAAGAATTTCAACGCCCCGTACAAGGCCACCAATGTGGGCAATTTCTGGAAACGGTGGCACATCTCACTCTCCTCATGGCTCAGGGATTACCTCTACATCCCCCTGGGGGGGAACCGCAAAGGGAGGGTCATGACCGATGTGAACCTGATGATCACCATGCTGCTGGGCGGGCTCTGGCACGGGGCCAGCTGGCATTTCGTGGTGTGGGGCGGGATCAACGGACTGGGGATCGTGGTGTACAAGCTGTGGCAAAAGATCAGTCCCTACGAGCACAGCACCCACTGGGCGGCAACCCTCTGGAAGATATTCCTCACGTTCAATTTCATCACCTTCACCCGCATCTGGTTCCGCTCCGAATCCATGGAAAAGGCGAACCAGCTTATCCACCAGGTGACCCATTCCTTCCATGCGGAGATCATCCCCCAGGTGCTGTGGAGCTACCGGCTGGTCTTCGCGGTGATGGCCCTGGGCTATTTCATCCACTGGGTGCCCGAGCGGTGGAAGCTGGCCCTGCTGAACTGGTACATCCGCATCCCGATCTGGGCCAAGGCCCTGATCGCCGTGGTGATGGTCTTCATCATCTACCAGTCCTGGTCGGCCGACCTCCAGCCCTTCATCTATTTCCAGTTCTGATCTTTTGTTAATTTTGTAACCGGCCATGGCAACAGTCCCTCGTGAAAAATACAGCCCTTCAACAAATGAAAAGGAAGATCCTGCCCCTTAAAGAAAGTTCCCTGCCCGGCCTGGCACTGGTGCTGATCCTGGCCGCCATGCTGGTTACCATGTTCGCCTACCACCACTGGACCCGGTCCAAACCCAATGAACGCGGGGTGATCAAATGGGATGTGATCTCCTATTACGCCTACCTGCCTGCCACCTTCATTTACGGGGATGTGACACTGGAATTCCTGGATGATCCCCCGGAAGGATTTGTGAACGATAATAAATTCTGGTTCTTTGAGCTGGAGAATGGCAACAAACTGATCCAGACCTCCATGGGACTCTCCATCCTCTACAGTCCGTTCTTTTTCACAGCCCATGCCCTGGCACCGCTTTTCGGGGAGGCGAGGGACGGGTACAGCTCCATCTACCAGCTGTTCCTGGTCCTCTCCAGCCTGTTTTACGTGATGATCGGTCTCCTGGTCCTCCGGAAGATCCTGCTCAGGTATTTTTCACCGGTTGCCACAGCCGTGACCCTGGTCCTGGTGGCACTGGGAACAAACCTTTTCTTTTACACGGTCCATGAAGGGCCCATGTCGCATGCCTACAATTTTACCCTGATCACCCTGTTCCTTTTCCTGGTGATCCGCTGGTACGAAACACCTGTGGCAAAAAATGCCGTCTGGATCGGACTGGTCTACGGCATGATCGTGCTGGTGCGCCCGACCAACGTGATCGCTGGCATATTGCTTCTCCTGTGGGGAGTCACCGGATGGTCCTCTTTCCGGGAGAGGATCATGTTCCTGCTGAAGCGATCGCCCCAGGTGGCCCTTATGGCAGGTTGCTTCATTCTTCCCTGGATCCCACAGATGGTCTACTGGAAAATGTTGACCGGCTCCTTCCTGTTCAACTCGTACGGACCTTCCGGGAGCAGTTTCTATTTCGGATCGCCTCACATCGTTGATGTGCTTTTCAGTTACCGGAAGGGATGGTACCTCTATACACCGGTGATGCTCGTTGCCACGGCAGGAATATTTTTCATGGGGAAAAGCTGCAGGCAGGGCTGGCGGGCCATCCTCCTTTACCTGCTCCTGCAGATCTACCTTCAGGCCAGCTGGTGGTCATGGTGGAACGGGGGCAGTTTCGGGTTGCGCTCATTTGTGGACATATACGGGGTCATGGCCATTCCGCTGGCAGCGCTTGTGGACTCAGCTGTAAATGCAAGGAAAGCGGTGCGTGTGGTGGCGGGACTGGCATTGCTGTTCCTGTTGTACATGAACCAGTACCAGACCTTCC
Source organism: Bacteroides sp. (assembly GCA_011048475.1). Classification (GTDB taxonomy): domain Bacteria; phylum Bacteroidota; class Bacteroidia; order Bacteroidales. The sequence continues at coordinate 5,713 of DSDZ01000201.1, forward strand.
AGTATACCAGGGGGGTGATCCACCACACGGGGATGACAAAGGAGGCTTACTGGCTGAATTTTTTGGCTTTCAGGGCGGACGGAAGTTCCTGGCAGATGCTTTCCATTCCCGATGCCGAACTTGCCAGGAAAGGAATCTATTACGAGTATTACACCGGGGATGATCATGAAGCGCTCAGGGCCATGGAACCAGAAGCCGCCATGGACAGTGTGCGCAGGGAGATCGAATCGGACAGAAAACTGGTCAAAGAGATCCGCAAACATGCATCCAGGGAGGAGATCCCGTATGGGGAAGCCCTTGAGATGGTGGTGGAAAGGGTGTATGATCAGAAGGTATCCCCCGGTTGAGCGGGTGTCCCCGGGTTGAGAGAAATGGATTCCCGGAAATGATTCGAAACGCTTCCCGAATCGGCTGTGGCAGGATCCCCGCTCTGATCAGGACGGATCTGTCTCATCCGTGCTGAAACTCCTGATCTCACGGGGACGATAGAGCTTCTTCAAATTCAGCAGGTATACCAGTCCCCCGATCACCAGCGATCCCAGGTAGGTGACCATGAAGTAGGCGGTGGAGACCGACAGGGCCACTTCCTTGGGGTATGCCTGCAGGTCCCAAACCGCTGCGAATACCAGTTCCCTGGTTCCGAATCCGGCGACTGTAACGGGGATGAACGACAGGATGTTGGAGATGGAGATGGAGCCAACCCCGGCGGTGTATTCAACAGAAAAGGGTGTTTGAAGTGAGAACAGGAACGGGATGAAAGCCAGCAGGAGGAATGCCGCTGCAGAAATGACAAGAGACGGAATGAAATGGGTGAACCTGTTCTTTTTCCAGAGCCGGAATACCTTATCCAGCCGCATGTGCAGGGAGGAGAACCGCCTGCTTATGAACAGCACGGGCAGGAATATGATAGCGGGGA
>DSDZ01000448.1 GCA_011048475.1 Bacteroides sp.
CAACTACATGGAGGGGCTCGAACTGTATGAAAAGGAGAAATACGGTGCGGCCAGGCATATCTTCGAAGCGCTGCTTGAAGCCACGGAAGGATCCCGGTCGGAGATCCGTTCGGAAGCTGCTTTCTACCTGGCCATGTGTGCCGTTGAACTGCGCAATGATGATTCCGAGCACCTGGTTTTTTCCTTCATTACGGAGTATCCCGAAAGTCCCCACGTGGATGAAGCGGCTTTCCGGCTGGCCGATTATTTCTATGACAAGAACAGCTGGGCCAGATGCATCTCGTGGTACGACCGGGTGGACAGGTTCTCCCTGAACCGCAGCGAACTGTCCGAGTACCATTTCAAGAAGGGTTTCGCCCATTACCAGCGGAATGATTTCGAGCAGGCCAGGGTCAATTTCTATGAAATTCTGGATGTGGCGTCTTCCTACACCGCCCCGGCCACCTATTATTACTCACACATCCATTACACCGAAGGAAATTACGAAACTGCCCTCATGGGATTCCGGAGGATCGTGGATGATCCGCTCTTTTCCAACATTGCCCCCTACTACATCGCCCAGATCCTCTACATGCAGAAAAAATATGATGAGGTCATCCGGTTCGCCCCTCCGCTGATGGAGGGAGTTTCCGAAAAAAGGCTGGGGGAAATGGCAAAGATCATCGGGGAATCATATTTCATGCTGGAAGCCTATGAAGAGGCGATCCCGTACCTGGAGACTTACCGGGAAAACAGCGGGGGAACAACCATCCATGACCGTTACCAGCTGGCATTTGCCTATTACATGAGCGGGGAATATGACCAGGCCCGGGAACTTTTCGAGCAGATCAGCTACCGGAAAACGGAAATCGCCCAGAGCGCTCTGTACCACCTGGCGGACTGCTACCTGCATCTGGGGGACAAGAACAAGGCGCGCATTGCCTTCTCCCAGGCGTCGAAAATGGATTTCGACCTGCGCATTCAGCAGGATGCCATGTTCAATTATGCCAAGGTCACCTATGAGCTGTCTTACAACCCGTTCAATGAGGCGATCAGGGCGTTCGAGGAATACATCAGGCTTTACCCGGCAGCCGACAACACCGATGAGGCTTACAATTACCTTGTAAACGCCTACCTGAGCACCCGCAACTACAGTATGGCGCTGGTTTCCCTGGAAAAGATCCGCGAGAAGGGTCCGGAGATCGAAAAAGCGTATCAGAAGGTGGCATTTTACAGGGGGCTCGAACTGTATAAAAACCTGAGGTTTACCGAGGCGGTAGAGGTCTTTGAGAAATCCCTGAAATATGCCCGGTATGATCCCGTGATCGCAGCGCGGACCTACTACTGGCTGGGCGAGGCCGCCTACCGGTCCGGCGATCTCCGGACGGCACAGCTTTACTATGGGGAATTTTTGAGTGACGGGAACGCCTCCAGGCAGGAAGAGTATCCCTTGTGCCACTACAGCATGGGGTACATCTTTTTTGATGAGGCTGACTACGACGATGCGGTGACATGGTTCAACCGGTACATCAGGCTGGAACAGGACCGGAAGGCAGCCACCCTGTCGGATGCCTATAACCGGGTGGCCGATTGTTATTTCGTGAATAAGAGCTACGCGCAGGCCATGGAGTATTACGACCTTTCCATCGGGTCGGGCCAGGCGGACACCGATTATGCCCTGTTCCAGAAAGGATTCACCCTGGGTTTACTGGACAGGCCGCAGGAGAAAGTGGAGGTGCTTACCAGGCTGACCAGGGAGCTTCCGGAGTCCAATTTCGTGGATGATGCACTGTTTGAGATCGGAAGAAGCTATGTGACACTGAACGACCCGGTGAGGGCACAACAATACTACCAGAGCCTGCTAAACGGCCATCCCAATTCAAGCTATGCCAGCAAGGCCATGAACCAGATGGGACTGATCTTTTACAACCAGGGAGATTATGAAAGGGCACTTGAGTATTACGAGCAGGTGGCGACCACCTACCCGGGAACCCCTGAGGCGGACAATGCCCTGACCAGCATCAAGAACATCTATGTCCGGAGGGACAATGTGGACGGATACCTTACATTTGTGAACAGGCTCGGAAGGGACATCACCAGGCGGGAACAGGACTCCCTCACCTATACGGCAGCCGAAATGGTATACATGCGGGGCAACTGTGAAGCGACCGTGCGCGCATTCAAGGATTACCTTGACGCTTTTCCCCGGGGAAGGTTCCTGCTAAACGCCCATTACTACAAGGCGGACTGCCAGCTGAAACTGCAGCAGAACGAGGAAGCCCTGGAGTCACTGGATTACATCATCGGCCATTCCAGGAACATGTTCACCGAACCCGCCCTGGAAGCCGCGGCAAAGATCAACTTCGGGCAGCAGAACTATCACAGGGCCATTGAGAATTACCTGACCATGCTCGAGGTGGCCGAAAAGAAGAACAACATCCAGGATGCACGGATCGGCCTGATGCGCTGCTACTTTGAGCTGGGCGAGCATGGCAGTGCCATCGAAGCGGCCCGGGAAGTGCTTGCACTCGACAAGCTTCAGGAGGAGATCCGGAGGGAAGCCAACTTCTGCATTGCCAAGTCATTCTACGCGCTCAATGAGATGGATTTCGCCTATGATCATTTCAGAAAGGTGGCCCATGAAGTCAACAGCAGGGAGGGTGCGGAATCCAAGTACCGGATCATCGAGATCCTTTACGAAAGGGGCGAAATGGATGAGGCGGAAGAGGAGGTGTACGAATTCATAGAGATGAACACACCTCACCAGTACTGGATGGGCATGGCATTTCTTACCCTGTCGGATATCTACCTTGCCAAGGGGGACGAATTCTCGGCGATCAATTCACTGCAGAGCCTGATCGATTATTACACCATTCCCGATGACGGGATCATCGCAAATGCAAAACAAAGGAAGGCGGCTCTGACAGAACAGGCTGAAAGCGATATCGTTCCGGGGCCGGATAATCCCCGGTAAAGCCAGTATGAACCAGATGCATATGAAATATTTCGTTTCCGTGCTGCTGATTGCAGCCTTCAGTGTCCTGGTCCCGCTCAGCCTGAGCGGCCAGCAGGAGGAGGTCCGGGTGGTGAAACCTTACACCCCCACCCTGTCGGGTGCCGAAAAGATCCAGCTTCTTCCCAGTCTGGATGAAGAGGTGGCCTTCGAGTCGCCCGGTTTCACCTACCAACTTTTCCCGAAACGCTATGATAGTGAGTTCAGGGTGGAACCCATCAGTGCTGCAAGAATGGTGCAGGCTCCGTTGAAGAAGCTCTACAAGAGCCAGCTTACAATGGGACTGGGGAATTACCTGACCCCGCTGGCCGAGCTGAATATCAGTCAGCTCAGGTCACGCAGGGGAACATTCGGCCTGAATTTGAAGCACCATTCCATGAACGGGAAGGTGAAGCTGGATACGGAGCCCGAAAAACTGAAGGCCGCGGCAGGTTTTAACGAGAACATGGGGGAGGTTTTCGGCAACAGGTTTCTTCGGAACGCGGTGTTTGAATATAAAGCCGGGGCCAGTTACAATTCATACGTGCATTACGGGGTTGATCCGGATCTGGATACGGTGCTCGCAAGGGAAGATGCATTGCATCCCTACTTCACCGCGGCAGGAGCGATCGGGTTGCACTCCATGCATGCGGATTCCCTGCATTTCAATTATAACACCGGTCTCGGATACCACTATTTCACCCACCGGTTCGACATGGCCGAGCACGCGGGCACGTTTGATTTCACCTTCGACAGAAGCCTGAGGGCCATTGATATCGCAGGCGATGCGGGATTTGAATATTACCACCATGAGGCATCCTGGGACACCCTTGTGGGGAACCAGGCCATCATCCGCCTCAATCCGCATGTGGCAAAAGGCTCAGCCGAATGGCGATTCACGGCAGGGGTGAATATCTATTCTGAGATCACCGGCGGGGTTTTCACCCCCCATTTTTATCCCAGGGCCACCTTCCAGTTCAACATCGTCAGGGAGGTGATCGTTCCCTACTTAGGAGTGGAAGGGTACCTGGAGTCCAACAGCCTGCGGAAAACCGTGGAGGAGAATCCATATGTGGTGCCGGGACTTGCCATCGAGCCTGTCAACCACAAGCTGGTTGCCTATGCCGGTCTCAAGGGCCGCTTTTCGGATGCGCTGGCCTGGAACCTGAAGGGAAGCTATTCCATCATAGACAACCAGCACTATTTCGTGAATGACACCAGCACTGAGCTGAAGAACCAGTTCAGGGTCATCTACGACGACCTGACCATGGTCAATGTGCACGGGGAGTTCACAATCAGGCCCTCCGATCCGTGGAAGATCTTCCTGAAGGGCAATTATTACAGTTACCTGATGGTCAGGGAGGATCATCCCTGGCACCACCCCGATTTCGACCTCTCCCTCCAGGTCCGCTACAACCTGAGCGACAAAATCCTGGTCAACAGCGGGATTTTCGCCATCGGACCCCGTTATTACAAGGTCTTTGAACCCGGAGAAGAACCGGGCAAACTTCCCCTCGCGGTGGATGCCAACCTGGGCGTGGAGTACCGCTACAGCAACCTGCTCTCCTTCTGGGCCAACGTCAACAACCTGGCCGCCCAGAAATACTACCTGTACAACCAGTACCCCTCCTACAGGTTCAGGATCATGCTGGGGTTGAGTTATTCGCTTTAATCCCTAACCCCCTAACTTTTCCACCATGTACCTCCGTCAATTCTCCTTCCGTGAAAATGCAGGAAAAAAAATCGAATGGCTGATCGATCAGGTGAGCCTTGGGGAGATCAACCTGGTGGTTGGCAAAAATGCCAGCGGCAAGACCAGGACACTGAATGCGCTGACAGATTTGGTGGGGATGCTGCTGGGGAAGGGAACCAGTGCCGGGGGACCGGTTACATACAGGGTGCTTTTCCGCAACGGGGACAATGAGATGCGGTACGAACTGGAGTACGACCTGGACACCGTACACCTGGAGCGGATGTATGTGAATGATGAACTGGTGCTGGACAGGGGTGATGAAGGGAAGGGGAGGATCAAGTATGAGGCCACACCCGGATCCATTTTCCTGGATTTCGGGATTCCCCACGAACAGCTGGCATGTTATGCCAAGAGAGACCGGCTCCAGCATCCTTTCATTGAACGGCTCCACGACTGGGCCATCAACATGCGGAGGTTTGATTTCAGTGGTGAACTGGGAAAGAACCAGTATGCCCTGAAGTCTTCCTTTGAGGAAAAGGAACTCGACCTGGGCGTGACAAGGAATTCACTGGTGCCCATCGTATCGGTTGCCACCTCCCGGTATGACGCATTCAAGGAGCTGGTGCTGAAGGACATGAGGGAGATTGACTACGAGCTGGAGGATTTCGGCATCATCCATTTTTCGGAGCCTTTCAGCAAGAGCAGCGAGGACAGGTATGCGGTGTATGTAACCGAGACAGGACTGGAGAAACAGGTCACGCAGCGGGACATTTCCCAGGGCATGTTCAGGGCCTTCTCCGTACTCGTCCAGATCAACTATTACATCCTGTGCGGGAGGGAGGGACTGGTGATCATCGATGATATCGGGGAGGGCCTGGATTTCAAGCGTGCCACCCAGCTGGTGCAGCTTCTGATCGAAAAGGCAGCACAATCCTCCATCCAGCTGATCATGTCCACCAATGACTCCTTTATCATGAATGCGGTGGATATCAAGAACTGGGCGGTGCTTCAGCGTGAAGGGAACAAGATCAGCCTGTTCAACTACGAGAATTCCAGGGAGATCTTCGAGGAATTTAAATATACAGGGCTCAATAATTTCGATTTTTATGCAAGCGAATTTTTCAAATCCGGTTTCAGGGATGCTGACCTGGAGGATGAAAAAGACGGGGAACCGGAAGAATGAGGAAGCTTGCCATTTTTGTAGAAGGTCTTACCGAGCAGATCCTTGTCAGGCGCCTGCTTGACTCAGTGATGGACAAACACCGGATCGCGGTACAGACCGTGAAGATCACGGGCGGTCACAATGTCAGGATGTCGTTCACCGTGATGAAGGCAGCACATGTGGATAACCTCACGGATTATTATGTGCTGATCTATGATTGCGGGGGTGAAAGCAATGTGAAGGGATACATGCTGGCACACCGGGAAAAGCTGGTCTCAAGCGGGTACAGCATGGTGATCGGACTGAGGGATGTGTATCCCAATTTCAGCAGGGAGGAGGTGGGGAAGCTGATGCGGGGACTGAACTACAAGCTTCCGCAGAAAAAAGCTCCCACACGTATTTACCTGGCTATTATGGAGATAGAGGCCTGGTTCCTGGGTGAGTACAGGCACCTGAAAAAAGTATCCAAATGGCTCACCCCTGCCTTCATCGAGAAGCACCTCGGCTTTAATCCCGCCACTGAGAACATGGAAGACCGGGATTTTCCGTGTCAGGATATGAAAGCGATCTACCGGCTGGTGGGACATGACTACACGAAGAAGCGGGACCGGCTGTACGCGGTGGTCAATAAACTGGACATGCACTATTTCACGCACGGACTGGCGGAAAAGATGCCCAGCCTGGGGAAATTCATTAAAGGCCTGGAAC
>DSDZ01000277.1 GCA_011048475.1 Bacteroides sp.
CCCCCAGTTCCGTGGCCATAGATGCGATGGTAATCCGCTGGTCCAGGGTCAGACTGTCCACCGGCTGACCTTCCATCTCAACGGCATAACCCAGCAGGGAATCTGCGCCGAACAACGCCAGCAGATTCAGGACAAAGTCCTTGGCACTCAGTTCCGGATCCAGTTTGCCTTTCGTGGTGATCTTCACGGTGGGAGGCACCCTGAACCAGATGGTCCCCCTGTGCCAGGCCGCCGCGGTATCCTTGTCCCCCATCCCCTGTCCGAAGGCCCCCACCGCCCCGAGAATATTCGCATGGGAATCGGTGGAAATGGCCGTGGATCCGGGATAGGCAAGTCCCTCCTCGATCAGGATATGGCTTCCGATCCCCTGGTCGATATCGTATACCCTGATGCCGTTTGCCCGGGCAAACTGCCGGCAGATATGCTGGTTGGTGGCATATTTCTGGTCAGATCCCGTGGGATTGCAGTCAAACGTGAAAAAGGTCCTGGAAGGATCGCTGACCTCAAGATGGTTCCGCACCATATGCTGTACCACATTTGCCCCTCCGAAATCACGTGCCACACGTGCATCGATAAAAAGATCCACAATGTCACCCGGTTTCACTTCCGGTTTTCCGGCATGGGCGGCCATGATCTTTTCAGTGACTGTCATTCCCATGTGCAGTGTTTTATCTTTTCAAAGATAGCCACAAAGCATTTCCGATGGATGTATTCTTGAACATAAGATGAATTTTCTTCCTCCGTTTGCAACGGCATCCAGTTGCCCTCATCGCTGTTCAGGGATCAGACTTCGATCTCCATGCCGTCATATGCAAGTGCAATGTTCGGGGGGAGCTCCTGCTCAAGCAGGGCTGAGGGTTCCATCTGATGGGATATATGGGTAAGATAACCCTGTCGTGCACCGACCGATTCAATCAATTCCACTGCCTGGGAAAGGGTAAAGTGTGAAATGTGATCCTGCTTTCTCAGCGCATTAACGACCAGATACTTCAATCCATACAGCTTCTTTTTCTCACTACCTGAAATATAACTTCCGTCGGTCAGGTACGCAAAATCGCCGAAACGGAACCCCAGTACGGGCAGCCTGTAATGCAGCATCCTGACGGGGATCACATCCAGGGGGCCCACCCGGAACGGTTCGCCGGAAATCTGGTGCACCCGTACCCGGGGAGAACCAGGGTACTGCTTCTCAACAAACACATAGGGAAAAGCTTTTTTCAGCGATTTCAACACCCGCTTTTCGGTGAAAATATCCATGCGCTGGTGCTGGAGGAAATTGAAGGCCCTGATATCGTCCAGTCCAGCGATGTGGTCCCTGTGCTCATGGGTATACAGAACCGCATGGAGGTTTTCAACACCGGCCCTGAGCATCTGCTGCCTGAAGTCGGGTCCGGTGTCCACCACCAGGGTGAATCCGTCCTGCCTGACGAGGATGGAAGAACGGAGCCTTTTATCGCGCGGATCATCAGACTGGCAGGTGTCGCATTTACAGCCGATCACCGGAATCCCCTGCGAGGTGCCGGTCCCCAGGAAAGTAATTCTCAATTGAAATCTGTCTGTTTTGCTCTGTTGACGAAGATATAACTATTTTTATTAAAAATTTCTGATGAAGGGGATTCTGTACCTGTTGCCCGCCACCCTGGGTGATCCCGATACCGGTTATACGATCCCGGCGGAGGTCAGGAGGAAAGTCCGTGATATCAGGGTCTTCATCGTGGAGAACCTGAGAAGTGCAAGGCGTTATCTGAAAAGCCTTGACCGGGGGACAGAGATCGACCGGCTTGTTTTTCACGAACTGAATGAACATACCCCACCCGATCTGATCCCTTCTTTTCTTCAGGAGCTGCACCAGGGCACCGATACCGCTGTGATCACTGAGGCCGGCGTACCGGGAGTGGCCGATCCGGGTACGGAGATCGTTCGCCTCGCCCATGAACAGGGGATCCGGGTGGTTCCTTTCACGGGTCCCTCTTCTATCCTTCTCGCCCTGATGGCATCGGGACTGAACGGACAGCAGTTCAGGTTCCACGGATATCTGCCCGTCCAGAAACAGGAACGGAAAAAAAAGATCAGGGAAATGGAGTCAGTATTGAAAGGAACCGGTGAAACCCAGCTCTTTATAGAAACCCCTTACAGGAATGATCCTTTGCTCGCAGACCTGCTTGAGGTGTGTGACCCGGCAACCATGCTGTGCATTGCTGTGGACCTTACCATGAAATCCGAGGAGATCCTTACCCGGACCATCGCGGCATGGAAGAAAGACATCCCCTCGCTGCACAAGCGGCCTGCGATCTTCCTGATCGGAAAATGAATTTTCAGTCCCCGGGCTCTTCCTTGCCCGTCGTCGTGGAATTCGTAGCAACCACCTCGATGTGGAATATCAGTGTCTCGTATGGCGGCACAGCGACATGGCCACTTGAAGTCTTGCTGCCAATATCGCTGTACCCCAGCTGATAGGGAATGATCATCCTGCCTTTTGCCCCTTCCGTAAACCTGCGTATACCGAATTCCCAGCCCATGATCACTTCCTTTTCACCCACGGTGAACCGGAAAGGATCGTCCGCATCATTCTCATCGAACACCCTTCCGTCGATCAGGCTTCCCCTGTAAACGATCTCCACCAGGGTGTCTTCTGCAATCGCGTTGCCCTCCCCGGGCTCATCGATCACATAATACATCACCGCGTCTGTGGCCGGATCGTGGATGGTATCTGCGCCCACGATGGTATCCACGTAAGACCGCAGGCGGTTCAATTCATAAGCTTCAATGTCCCCGATCACTTCCAGCAGTTCCACTTCAAATTTCAGCGACTGGTAGGGTCCCACCTGTCCCTTTCCCTTCGCACCATATCCCAGATCGCTGGTAAAGAACATGGTGGCCTGTCCGCCTTCGCGCATCAACATGAGACCTTCGGTAAATCCCTCGACCATGGTCCCGTTCTGTATCTTGAAGGGGCCGTATAATGCATCCGCATCGTACAACTCTGCATACTGCATGGCCACATGTTCAAGGCTGGTCTCAATGATCTCCTCTTCAGGGATCACGGAAAACACATAGTTGAATTTCACCCAGTCGTCCCCATCCGGCGTCAGACCCGCGCCCTCCCTGTGTTCGATGTAATAGATCCCAGATGGCTGTGGCTCCAGATCCGGATAGCGGGAGGCCATATAGAGATCGAAAAATCGATGTTCCTGGGATCGCTGCTCCTCATCGGAATTATCCGGGCATCCGGTAAACAGGATCAGGGCCGGCACCGCAAGCAGGAGCATGAAAATCCGATTCCGGGGCAACTTCAAATCACGCATTTGGTCAACTTTGATGAACATGGTGTAAAAATAACATATTTATCCATCCTGTTTCACATCCAGGATCCGGACTTTGTAGATAAGAACGGTATTCCCGGGGATCTTGTTGCGGTCACCGAAATTCCCGTGGGCCAGGTGCGGAGGGATGATGAATGTGGCTTCGGCCCCCTCCCTCAGTCTGCCGAGGCCTTCCTCCACGCCGGATTCCACATCCCCACTTCCGATCACCACCACCTTCGGATCCTCCTCAGTGGCCCTGTAACAGGGAGTCCCGTCCAGGAGCATGGATTCGAAACTGTAGCTTACCCTGCTTCCCTCAATAATCCGCTTCCCGGCACCCTCTTTTTCCATGACGATCCAGAGCCCATCCTTGGTAACCTCTGCCTCCCAACCCACCCGCTCCACAAAAGCGGCGATATGGTCCTGGTGCCGTTGTTGCATGTACCGGTTGGCTCTGATAAACTGTTCCCTGACAGGGTCGGGAGGTACCTGCGATTCTTCTTGCACGGGTGTCCTGCAGCCGGATGCAATTAGCAACAATGCGCAGGCAAACAGGTCAGGAATTAGATAAAAGCGATTCATATGCCGGCAACAGTGATTCGAAATGTTTCAAAGTCTCCTCCATGGAAAGGAACGAATCGCCCCCGGCGGCATTGATATGGCCACCGCCCCCGTAATGCTCCGTGGCGATCCTGTTCACAGGGAATGTTCCCCGGGACCGGAAAGAAACCTTGATGCGGTCTTTCTTCTCGACAAAAAGCACCGCAAACCGCACGCCCTTTATGGAAAAAGGAATGTTTACAAAACCTTCCGTGTCTCCCTTGCGGTGGTTGAACCTTTTCAGCTCCTCATCGGTAATGCTGATGTATGCGGTGCTGTATTTGGGGAGCACCACCATTTTGTTCTGGATGCAGTAACCGAGAAGGCGCATGCGGTCCTCCGAGAAAGAGTCATACACCCGGCTGAAAATGGCATCCTTTTCCAGCTCATATTTCATCAGTTCACCTGCGATGTGAAATACCTCGGGATAACTGCTGGCGTAACTGAAATTGCCCGTATCCGTCATAATGGCCACATAGAGGTTCGTGGCAATATCCTTGTCAATCAGGTCCTCATCGTACAATTCTCTCAAAAAAAGAAACACCATTTCACCCACCGATCCGCGCCAGGATTCGGAAATGGTGACATCCGTGAAGGAGCCCGGGTCTTCGTGGTGATCGATCAGGATTTTTTTCGCATTCGAACTGAAGAGGATCTCCCTGAGATCATTGAGACGCTCCGGGTCGTTAAAATCCAGGCAGAAAACAAGGTCCGCCCGCTCCAGAAAACCGGTGGCCCTTTTCTTTTTATAAACAAACGTGGTGGAGAGCTCAATACCCGGCAGCCACCTCAGAAAATCTGGCAATCCGTCCGGGATCACCACCCGCGTGTCCATTCCCTTTTTTTTCAGGGCGAGCGCCAGAGCGAGGGAGGAGCCGATGGCATCCCCGTCGGGATTGGTGTGGGTCAGGATGACCACCCTGGCCGCATTTTCCAGCCACCACTTGATCTTCTTTTTTACTTCCTCTCCGAGCATTTCACTTCAAAAATAAAGAGTTGCAAAGTTATAAAATAATGGAGGCGACCTGATAAACCCGGAATTAATTTGTAAATATGCAGGAAAAATCCAGCAAAATGGCAGGAAAAATCACATTGACGATCATCAAGCCCGGGGCTGTGTCAAAAGGACTTACCGGCACCATCCTGAACCGGATCTGCGAGGAGGGATTCAGGATCGCTGCACTCCAGATGACCCAACTCACCCGGTCTGAGGCCGAACGATTCTACGAAGTGCACAGGGGGAAACCGTTTTACGAGGGACTTGTGGAATTCATGACCTCGGGACCGATCGTGGTGGCCATCCTGGAAAAGGAGGATGCGGTGGAAGCCTACCGCGCCCTGATCGGGGCCACGGATCCCGAAAAGGCTGAAGAGGGAACCATCAGGAAACTGTATGCACAATCGGTCCGTGAAAATGCAGTACATGGTTCCGATTCGGATGAGTCCGCGGATAGGGAGGCCATTTTCTTCTTTTCCATGTCGGAACGTTTCTGATCATTTCAGCACAATATCATCGATCACTTTCATTCCGGCGGCTTCATTGAGCCGGCTGATCAGCGTGTGCTTGATCATGCTCAGCTCATTCCTCACCACGGAGGAATGCAGGGTGACGAACAATTTCCGGTTCCGGATGTACATGCCCTTTGTCTTTCTGGCAATGATTGTGCCCAGCAGGGATTCCCAGGATCTCATGAGCCGGTGCTCGGCCAGTCCCCTTTCCAGCCCGTTGGCTTTCACGAACTGATCCATGAGGGCATCGATCTTCTGTACATCCTTCTTCTTCATCTCAGGATTTCATCAGGTCTACCCGGCCTCCCGGAGAGATGCTGAACACGCTGTGGTCGGCCGGGATCTCCCCGAGGATGTTCATCAGGCGCGTCTCGTTGGTGTCGGTGATGAAGATCTGGCCGAAGTTGTTCTCGGCCACCAGCCGGATGATCTGTTTCACCCTGTAGGCATCGAATTTATCAAAAATATCATCAAGCAAAAGGACGGGAGGCATGTCCAGCAACTTCCTGATGAACTCGAATTCGGCGAGCTTCAGTGCGACGAGGAAGGTTTTTTGCTGTCCCTGTGAACCATTCTTCTTGAGGCTGTGTCCCCCCAGTTCCATCCCCAGGTCATCTTTGTGGACCCCGAAGGTGGTATACTGCAGGTAGCGGTCCTTTTCCCGGGACTGCCTCAATCCCTCCTCAAAATCCGTATCCCGGAGCTGTGACTGGTAGGTGAGGGCTACCTGCTCGCGGTCTCCCGAAACATGCGCATAGAAACTGTCGAACACCGGGAGCAGTTCTTCCACAAAGCGGCACCTTTCTTCATACAAAGGCAGTCCGCTGCGGATCAGCTGCTCATCCCAGATCTCCAGCATCTCACCGCTGTAACTTTTCTTCGAGGCGAATTCCTTCAGCAGGCTGTTTCGCTGGATGAGGGCCCGGTTGTACCTGATCAGGTTTTCCAGGTATATCCTGCTGTACTGGGCGATCACACCATTCATGAATTTTCTCCGCTCCTCGCTTCCCCCGTTGATCAGCGTACTGTCAAACGGGGATAC
>DSDZ01000276.1 GCA_011048475.1 Bacteroides sp.
CCGCGGTGAACCGGATCGTGCTGCTGGTTAGGACCCCTTCCATGCCCGGTTCATCCTCCGGGGTACCGCTGCAGGAAACGGACTTCCGGTGGACGGTGAGGGATGTTCACGGTGAAGCCGTGCCGATGGATGTTTTCAGGGGACAGGTAATGTTTCTGAATTTCTGGGCCACCTGGTGTCCGCCCTGCGTGGCGGAACTGCCCGAAATCCAGAAGGCGTATGACAGGTTCGGAGAAGAGGTGGCCTTTGTATTGGTCACCGGGGAGGATCCGGCAAGGGTATACGCCTTTTTTGAAAAGCACGGGTATGAACTTCCTGTCTATTTCCAAACCGGACCCGTCCCCGATGTGTTTGCACACCGGACCATCCCCACGACCTTCATCGTTTCCCGGGACGAAAGGATCGTCCTCAGTAAAAAGGGGGCAATGAACTGGGATTCAGGTTCAACCTTCAGAATGTTTCAGAAACTGATCAGGTAGTTTTCCTGTAATTTGTCACCGCCAGGGTGAGAATGACGGAGGCATACCCGATCATGCTGTAAAAATCCCGGCTGATATCCCGGAAGTCCGATCCCTTCAGGAGGACCATCCGGATCACCCGCATGAAATAGGCCACCGGATTGATCACATTGATCTGCTGGGCCCACCCGGGCATGCTTTCCGTGGGGGTGAACACCCCGCTCATGAGAATAAAAGTGACCATGAAAAAGAAAGCCACGAACATCATTTGCTGCTGGGTTCCTGATATGGTGGAAAGAAACAGACCGATCCCAAGGACCGCAAACAGGTAGACCGCAGCGAAGAGGAATAACAGCCAGAGGCTTCCCACAACGGGCAGGTCATAGAGGAGCCGTCCCACCACCAGTCCGAATCCCAGTTCAAATAGGGCGATGATCCAGAAAGGCAGCAACTTGGCGATGATGAACTGGTATTTACGGATGGGGGTCACATTGATCTGCTCGGTGGTCCCCATCTCTTTTTCCCTCACCAGGTTCAGTGCGGTAAGCAACATCCCGATCAGGGTGACCAGGATCACCAGGATCCCGCAGAACATATAGATTTTGTAATCAAACTCCGGGTTGTACCAGAAAGCGGGAATGATCTCCACGGCAGGGTTCCCGGACAATCCTCCCCCAGCTTTCCACTCCGGCCTGATCTGGCTGTTGAAGCCGGTGATGATGCGGGTGCAGTAGGCCCTGACCAGTCCCGCTTCCGTGGCATTGATGGCATTGATCAGCAGCTGCAGGTCCATGGGACCCTCCCGGTACAGCTCTTGCCCGAATCCCTTTTTCATTTGCAGGATCACATCCACCCGGTCCCTGTGAAGCAGCCGCAGTGCCTCCCGCTCATCTTCGGACCGGAACATGATCTTGAAATAGGGAGATCCGTCGAATGCGGAGGTGAGAAACCGGCTGGCCGTGGAATGGTCCTGGTCCACCAGCGCCAGTTTGATATCCTTCATCTCCAGACTGGCCGCATAGGTCAGGATGATCATCTGTACAAGGGGGACCACGAAGATGACCGGGATCATGAACCGGTTCCTGAAGATTTGCTTGAACTCCTTGATCAGCAATGTATAGAGGATTCTCATAATGGATCACCGTTTATAAATTCTTCATGGGTATCATTTCTCCAGCCTGACATTGAACCGTCTCAGGGCTGCCATGATGAAAAAAATCGTCATTCCCAGCAGGATCAGGCTTTCTTTCCAGATGAACGCAAAGCCTGTTCCCTTCAGCATCACATTCTTCACGACCACGATGAACCACCTGGCCGGCATGATGGTGGAGAGTCCCCTCAGGATCCCGGGCATGTTGTCCACAGGGAAAATAAAACCGGACAGCAGGATGGTGGGCAGCAATAGACCGAGCATGCTGAACACCATGGCCATCTGCTGGGTTTTTGCCACGGTGGAGATCAATACCCCCAGCGAGAGCGCCAGGGTGATATAGAGCAAACACTCCAGTATCAGGAGCGGGAGACTTCCCGACACGGGCACATTGAAAACCAGGGTTCCCAGAAGGATGATGCTCCCGGCATTGACAAGGGAAAGCAACACGTAGGGGGTGACCTTCCCCAGGATAATCTCCCATGGTTTCAAAGGCGAGGCAAGCAATAATTCCATGGTCCCGAACTCCTTTTCCCGGGTGATGGTTACCGAGGTCATCAGAGCCGAGATCAGCATCATGATCAGCGCCATCAGTCCGGGAACGAACATGTAGACACCTTTCATCTCCTCGTTGTAGAACATGCGGGTCCTGATCTCCACCTCCCATGGCAATCCCGCGTCCGGATTCAGCGACCGGAAGAATCCGGCAAGCACTCCCTGCAGGTAATTGAGGGCGAGCTGTGCAGAATTTGCATCGGAAGCATCCGTGACAAGCCTGACGGCTGCCCTGTTCTCCCGCATCAGCTTTTTCTCAAAACCGTGCTCAAAGATCACCACGACCTTGGCATTCCCGCTTCTGAAAAGGGATCCGATCTGCTCCTCGTGATCCAGGGTACCGGCCAGCACAAAATAACCCGAAGAGAGGATCTTGTTGATCGCATCCCGGGTAATCTGGTCTCCCGAACGGTCCCAGATCCCGATCCTCACATCCTTCAGCTCGTTGGTCACCACATATCCGAAAAGGACGATCATCACCACCGGCAATGCAAAAAGGATCACCAGGGTCCTCACATCCCTGAAGATATGCTGGAACTCTTTTTTTACGAAACCAAAAAACCTTTTCATCGCTTTCTGGCGAGTTTTATGAATACCTCATTCATGTTTGCCGAATGATACTGTTTCTTGAGCAGGACGGGTGTATCCAGTGCTTCGATCCTCCCCTCCACCATGATGGATACCCGGTCGCAGTACTCCGCTTCATCCATGTAGTGGGTGGTCACGAACACGGTGATCCCGTCGCGGGCAGCTTCGTGGATCATCTCCCAGAATTGCCGCCTGGTGATGGGATCCACCCCGCCGGTGGGTTCATCCAGAAATACAATGGCCGGACGGTGGAAGATGGCCACCGAAAATGCCAGTTTCTGTTTCCATCCCAGGGGGATTTTGCGGATGTATTCATTTTTTATGTGCCGGAGACCCAGGCTTTCAAGCAATTGTGTTTCCCTCTCCTGGATATAATTCCGCTTCAATCCGTAAATTCCCGCGTACAGCCGGATGTTCTCCGATACGGTCAGGTCCTCGTAAAGGGAAAATTTCTGGGACATGTACCCGATCCTGCGCTTGATCTTTTCCCGCCCGGTGTAGACATCATGACCCGCCACCCGGATCTCCCCGGAAGTGGGGTAGGAAAGCCCGCACAGGATTTTGATGGCGGTGGTCTTCCCCGCCCCGTTGGCACCCAGGAACCCGAAGATCTCTCCCCTGTGTACCCGGAAGGTGAGCCGGTCATTGGCCACGAAAGACCCGAATTTTTTCACCAGGTCCCTTACCGCGATGATATCTTCTCCTGAACCTGTCATCTGTCCGTCCGGTATTTGATCCCTGCACCATGCCCGCTGTCAGGTTCCTGTTCCTGCCTGATCAACCGCATGAACCGGTCCTCGATGGAAGGGGCAATGGCCACCCATTCCAGGGAAGGTTCCTTCCAGCGACCGATCTCCTCCCTGATCAGAGGTTCATATTCCTTGGATTTCAGGGTGACATGCAGCTCATCCCCGAACAGCCAGGCACTTTGGCAGCCTTCCTGTTTCCTGATCCTTTCCAGGTATGGATACACTTCGGAGCTGCTTCTCAGCGCAAAGAGTGGAACCTCCTCCCTCGTGCTCATTTCAGCGGGATCTGCCACTTCCAGGATTCCGCCCTTCTGCATCAGGGCCACCCGGTCGCACAGTTCCGCCTCATCCATGTAGGGGGTGGAAACCAGGATGGTGATCCCTTCCCGGCGTATCTTTTCAAGCATCTCCCAGAACTCGCGGCGGCTGACCGCATCCACCCCGGTGGTCGGTTCGTCCAGGAGAAGAATCCTGGGTCGGTGGATCAGTGCACAGGAAAGGGCCAGTTTCTGTTTCATTCCTCCGGACAATTTTCCTGCCGGCCGCTTCCTGAATGGCTCAATGTGCCGGTACACCTCCCGGACCAGGTCATGGTTCTCCCTGACGGTGGTCCCGAATACAGTGGCGTAGAAGTTCAGGTTCTCTTCCACCGAGAGATCCATGTAGAGAGAAAACCTCCCCGGCATGTAGCCGATCAGCTTTCTCACTTCCCGGTACTGTTTCACCACATCAAATCCAAGGACCATGCAGGACCCTGCATCGGGGATCAGGAGGGAGGCAATGATCCGGAACAGGGTGGATTTCCCCGCCCCGTCCGGTCCGATCAAACCGAACAGCTCTCCGTCCCCGACCTGGAAACCCACCTCATTCAGGGCCCTCACATCCCCGAATGATTTACTGACCTGCTGAAGGATTACCGGCATGATTCGCAAACATTAAAAGAGCACCTCTCCCGGCATGCCGATTTTCAGGCTGCCGTCGTTGGGCACCAGTACCTTGATGGCGTACACCAGGTTCACCCGCTCCTCCCTGGTCTGGATCGTCTTCGGTGTGAACTCGGCCCGGGGCGAGATCCAGGTGATCCTCCCGCTGATCTCCTCCAGCCCTCCCGGCACGTCATACCGGACCTTCACATCCGCTCCTGTCCTGATGGCGGACAGTTGATTCCCTGTCACATAAGCACGCAGCACCAGTTGCTGCATACCGGCCATCTGATAGAGTGGCTGTCCGGGACCCACCACCTCCCCTTCTTCCCTGTATTTCGTGAGCAGGATCCCCTCTTTCGGATTCCTCACCGTGCACCTGCGGAGCTGCTCTTCCACCTGTTCGATCTGCACCTCAAGGGTCCTGCCCTCGGCATAAACCGAATTTTTCTGGGTTCTGAGGGCCTCTGTCTGGGCTTTCAGCAGTTCTATCCTGTCGGCCATCTCATCCCGCTGTTTGGGCGTGGCTGCCCCTCCTTCCAGCAGGCGGATGATCCGTTCCATCTCCTCTTCCAGGTTCTTCAGCTGTACCAGGTTCACCTGCTCCTGCGCTTCCAGGGTTTTGATTTGCGATTGCACGGACGATTTGCCCGTAATCAGCTGTTTCTTTTTCAGAAAGAGTGCTGTGGTGTCGATCAGTGCTACCACTTCACCGGCTTTGAGTTCATCGCCTTCCACCGGATCAAAGCGGAGGATCCGGCCCTGTGATTCGGCGGAGACGATCACCTCGATGGTTTCAAAATTGCCATAGGCATCGGACTGATCGGCCCGGGAACTGCATCCCGCCAGCCATATCATCAATCCGATTAATACATATCTGTGATCCATGTTTGAAAAGTTTTAAAGTTTCCCCTGGAGGGTACGGTAATTCACGAGTGACTGAATCAGCTGGAGCTGGTGGGTGGTGAGCCGGTTGCGGGCCTGGTTCTCCTTGTTGAGTTCGATGAGGTAGTCCGTGGCCGTGAGGGTGCCGTTCTCCAGCCTGGTCGCCGCCCGGTCTGCAATTTCCTTCTGCAGCGCAAGCACCTGCTCGTCCAGCGCCAGGGTTTCCCGGTACTGCGCGATTCTCGCCTTCTCCTGCACCATCCGGGACTCCAGCTGTTGGTCAAATGCGGCCCTCCTGCTCCTCAGTAATTGTTTCTGCTGCTCCAGGATCGTGGCTTCCGACCGGCTCCTGTCCCAGTCCCAGATATTCCACCGGATCCCTGCACCCACCATATAGTAAAAGTCCCACTCATCATTGAGCATGTTGTACCCGGGCTTCCCGTAACCGGTCTGCCCGAAGGCGTAAAGGACCGGTATTCGTTTTCTCGATTGCAGTTCCTTTCCCGCATCCAGGGTGGCTTCCCTGAGCTCGAAGAGGCGGTACTCGGGCCTGGTCCCCTCTTCCTGCGGGATTTCTTCCGGCTCCGGTCTCACAAGCACAGCGTGCTCCCGGAAGTCCCTCCCGCAGAGCACTTCCAGGGCTTCCAGGCAGGATCTCATGCCCGATGCGATTTCCGCCATCGCCTGCCTGACCCTGAGGATTTCCACATCCATCACCATCAGGTCCGATTCCAGGACGACCCCGTGATTCAATCCCGTCTGAAGAACTTCTCGTCTCCGTACCAGGTTTTCCAGGTTGATTTCCATGTTGCCCAGGTTTTCCCTTAGGATCAGGAAGTTGAAAAAGAGCTGGTTCACCTGCTCCCTGATTCCGTAGAGATCCACTTTTACCTGCTGGAACTCCGCTTCGGCCTCCGCCTTTTCGAGGGCTTTCTTCCGGCTGTTAACTCCCCCGTCATACAGGGTCTGGGAAAGATCCAGGTTCAGTCCGTACTGGTCACGGGGGACTTCCGGAAATGCGACCGGGATCGGGGCATCCTCCAGGGCAACTGTCACCACATCCGACTGGTAGCTGAACCTTCCGTTCACATTCAGTTCTGGAAACCAGTTCTTCTGTATATTAC